>JAFLED010000249.1 GCA_017302045.1 Spirochaetota bacterium | reverse complement strand
ATCAGCTCAGAGGGATGGATCGGTTTCGTATCTTTGATTGAATCGCGTTTAATCTTACCGATCGACATCGGTACATCGCGGCGCTTTTCTTCTTCGCGCGTCGCTGTGACAACGACGTCGGGCAGTGTCTCTTCTTCGATAGCTTTGGCGTCAGCCTTTTCAACGGCGATGGTTTTTACACCATCAGGATTGGTATTTTCGGAAACTTCTTTTTTCTCACCTTTTTTTTCGGGTGCCTGCACCCAGAGCGCGCTGCTGGTGATGAGAAAAACGGCGGCGGCTTTCATTAAAAATAATCGCATAAATATAACTCCTTTGTCCTGCGCCAAGGCGCGGATTACCCACTGATGTGGTTGTTTTTTTGTCTGGGGGAGTTATTGCCGCGGCGGCGGTTGTGGAATATCGGTCGTAATACCGTTGCGATAGCTATGAGAGTAGAATAGTTGGGTGCTCGTCATGGCGGCAGGCACAAAGACCACGGGAGCCGTCACACCCTGTATACGGTCGAAGGAAATGTGGAAATCCCCCTCGTTGTCGCCGCAGGGATCGTGGATTTTTGCCGCCGAAATGGGTTTTTTCTTATGGCAGCGGCAGTCGTCGATTTTCTGCATCTTCATTTTGCAGAGCGGGCATTTGAGCACACCGGTGGCGTGCGAAACGAGACCCACAGCCTCAATCGAGGTTGCAAGCAGCAAGAGGCAAATCAGCGTAGCGGCGGCCTTTTTCATGGGTCGTCTGCTCACACTTCTTCAGAACGTGACAGAGCGTAAACCGATGATCTCCCTGGCGTGAAATCAGGCCACCGTTTTTGCCTCAGGGCACCATTTTAAGCTGCAGTAAGATCAGTTTACCTTCGCTTTCAATCTCGATCGCGACCTGTTCTTTGTCCTGGATGCTGCCGTGCACAGTGCCCCATTTTACCTTTTCTATAGGAAAACCCTGAACTGTTTTGATGGTATCCGTCGGTTTGACATCGGCGCCATCGAGCAGCTTATGCAATACGGCGGATGCCTTGTCGCCTCGCATCGGCAAGGTCTCGCGCAGTTTGGCTTGCGAAAAATCGCGTGTCAGCGTGCGCGCGTATTTGCCGGATTGCCCTTCAGGACGCAGGCCGTCGAGCGTCAGTGTGAAACGCTCGTTGCCGCGTTGCAGCGTTGCCTTGCGCGCTTCGATGCGGATAACCTTGTAGCTCGCGACCTCGCAATCGCAAGCATTTTTCGAGCAAGCTTTGCCCGCTTCGCATACCTGTGTGGTTCTACCATCGCCGAGTTCGATGATCGCGCGCGTGCCATCTTTGCCGTTCATCAGAGTGCCGCCGAGTTTTAAGCCGGTCGCAGATTGAGCGAAAAGCGGCACTAAGGAAAAGAAAGACAGATAAATTTTACTCACATGTCATGATCTTGAATTTTTTGACTGCGTAAAGTGCTCTGGCATTCATCACTGAGGTGCAAAAAAGACTCGCTGATCCGCAATTGTCTTTTGCTTTAACGCCGTGAGCAATGCTCCTTCCAAAAAAGAATTGACTGCGCGTATTCGGGGAGTGGGTTTTCTATGTGGGGCTGAAACGCTTCAAAATTCTTCACAGCTTTGGTCTGGTGCTTTTTTTTGCGCAGATCAGCGGTGCCTTTGAAGCGATTCACGCGCAGCAACCTAAGTATTATCTCTGCGTTCATACCAAACAAAAAATCGAAAAGCACAAGCCTTGCCCCTGCGGCTGTAGTAAGCGCATGAAGGCGCTCGCCAAAGCCAAATTGCTGAATGCCGATCACCCGTGCGCCGATGAGGCCGATGATTCTGTGCTGCCAGCCTTTGCGCGCTGGGTATTCACAGGCAATGCAGTCGGATTAACCGCGGTGCAATACCATGTTTCCGCGATTCAAACCAGTTCTCCTTTTTATAGATCTCATCTTGCCGACATTGAAACTCCGCCTCCCCGGGCCCTCTAAATCTACCCATATACCCTGAGTTTAAACTCAGGCTCACTTTTGCCCGCGACAGTCGCCGAAGGCGTGTCGTGTGCGCGCCGTATTTTTGCGGCGAATATATAGATTTGGAGGCGGCACGATAGGACCTCCTGTCCGCCGCCTCCCCGATACTTCGTGTATCAAAGGAGGAAATATGAAGTCGAAATTATATCTTATCTTACTTTGCGGCGTTTTGCTTAGCGCCTGCGCAAAAAATTCAGGAAGTTCTGATGGCAGCGGCTCGGGGGATTCAGGCTCTTCGAGTAGCACTTCTGGTAGCGCCGCGGCAACAGAAACGGTCGTGGAGTTGCAGATGCCGTTGAACTACAACGGCGGGGCGTTTAATTTGGGCAGCAGCTATACAAATGCCGCCGGTAACACTATCACCCTCAGCGAAGTACGCTTCTGGGTTTCGAATGTGAAGTTTGTCAAAACCGATAACTCTGAAGTGGCGGTTCCCGATTCGTATTATCTGATATCGAAGAACAATGCGGTCACAGGTGACACGACAGGCGAGCGCGTACCGAATTTCGATCTTGCTGCCGGTAGCCGTGAGAACATCACGCTGCAAAAGGTTCCGGTCGGCAGCTATAAGGCTATTAAGTTCAACGTGGGTGTCGATTCGACTTACAACAATAATCTCAGCCTTAGAGCGGGGGAGCTCCACCTCTTTGCGCACATGGCAAATATCGAATGGTCGTGGACAACGAGTTACATCTTCGGTAAAGCCGCGGGCACCTGCACGAGCTGCTCTGGTACGACAGCATTTTCTCTCGAATATGGTACGAACGCCAACCTGCAAACTGTGACGCTGAATTTCGGCTCGAACATCGAAGTTAATGCGACATCGAAGCCAACTGTCGTCGCCAATGTAGATGTCAAAAAACTCTTTACCGGCATCGATATCGGCACTGTCAGCGTCGATACAGGTGTCAGCAAACGCGCCATCAACGGTTTCAACAATGCGGGTCAAATGAGCACTGTCGGTGCGAATTTCGCTTCGGCAATCAGCCTGGGGAGTGCAACCAGCAACGTCGCCACAGAACCCGATGTCGGCAGCATCACCCTCAACGTCGCCAAAGACTTTAATGGTACAGCATTTGCGCTCAATACCAACTTTGTCGACGACCACAGCAACACGCTCAAGTTCACGCGTTTCCGCTACTGGATCAGCAACGTGAAACTGACGAAAGCCGACACCACGCAGTATTCTGTCCCGGGTTCATACTATCTGATGTCGACCAACAGTGTGATCAATCCATCGAACATCAATAGCGGTATGTCGATTGCTGCCGCGAACCGCGAGCAGATCACCATAGCCAACGTTCCGGCGGCGACTTACACCGCGATCCAGTTTTCTGTGGGTGTCGATTCTGCTTACAATGACGACTTAAGTAAGCAGGCGGGCGACCTGCACATTCATCAGGATATGGCGAACTACACCTGGATGTGGAACTCGAGCTACCTGTTTTCACAGATCACCGGTTCATGCGAAAGCTGCTCGACCAACAAAAACTTTGCGTTTGATATCGGAGCAAATACGAACTACCGCACGCTGACTGCGATGACATTGCCGACAAATATCGCTCTCACCAAAGGCAAGACCGGGGTTATCAACGTGCGCGCTAACGTCGCGAAGATCTTTCAGGTCAATGGCGGTGCAGGGGTCAACACTTCGACTGTGGCGGCCTCGGGCGGCGTGCGCAAGATCAATGCCTCGGCGAGTGCAGCCTCGATGGCAAACCTCGCCAACGCTTACCAGAACAATGTGTTCTCGGTGACATCGGCCAGCGTGCCATAGTTATGCGCATCACCCAAAAAGCGCGGCTTGCCGCGCTGGGTGTGGCGTTCGTGTATGCTGCCTGCAGGGCCGAAAACCCGGTGCTGTCGGTGCACGAGTATGCCCACCCCAAGGTCGTGCGGTTCTTAGGGCCGATGCCCGAACCTGAAACAAACCGCTTTCGCCCCCAGGTGATTCACCTGGGCCGTAAGCTGTTTTACGAGCCAAAACTTTCGGCCAACGGCAAGGTAAGCTGTGCAACCTGCCATGAACAATCGCAGGGTTTTTCCGATGGGGTGGCGCTGGCGACGACCGGTGTTTCGGGTAAGCCCGCAACACGTAACTCACCGGCGCTTATTAATCTCGCCTGGTCGAATAACGGCCTTTTCTGGGATGGCGGCGCCAAGAACCTCGAATCGCAGCTTCTGGGTCCATTGCACAACCCCGACGAAATGGGGCAGGCAATCGGTGTCTCGCTCGATAAACTGAAGGCCGATTCCACTTACCGCCGCGCGTTCGAGAAGGCGTTTCCCGACCAGCAGGTTTCGATCACGAATCTCTTGCAGGCGATTGCGCAGTTCGTGCGCACGCTCGTGTCATTCGATTCGCTCTATGACCGGGTTTTGCGGCAAGAGGCGATGCTGAACGATGCTGAGGCACGCGGGCGCAACCTCTTCACCGGCAAGTGCGCCGTCTGCCATAACGGGCCGCTCATGACCGATAACGACTACCACAACAACGGCATCGATACCACCTACCCGCCGATACACGACGGCCAGCCGATGGGGCGGTTTCGCATTACGCGTAAGGATGCAGACATCGGCAAGTTCAGAACGCCGACCTTGCGTAATATTGCGGTCACAAAGCCCTATATGCACGACGGCCGCTTTGCGACGCTAGAAGCCGTGATAGAACATTACTCGTCGGGCATCAAACGTTCAACGACGCTCGACGGGAAATTGCCTGCGGGTGGATTTCATTTTTCGGCGCAGGATAAAGCCGATCTCAAAGAGTTTTTACTGACCCTTACCGACGAAAATTTTCTGAAAAGGAAAGAATTCCACCTGGATTAGGAGAAGATATGAAAAAATACATTCTTTTTAATGCGATTCTTCTCGCGCTGAGTGCCTGTGCAGATAATAAGATCTCGCAGGCCATCGAAGAAGAAAAAAGAAAGGCGAGCAGCGGGTCATCCTCAGACTCAGGCAGCTCTGTGCCGCAACAGAATATCACGATACAGTTTGCCGCCAAAGTCGGCACACAGGTCTTCGATTGTTCGACCGCGAGTTACACCGGCGTCGGTGCGGGCAGCGGAGCAACGCTTGTGCCCAAAGATTTCCGCTTCTTTGTGCATGACCTACGCTTTGTGAAGGCCAATGGCAGCGAAGTCTCTGTCACGCTCACACAAGACGCCGCTTACCAGTACCAGAATCTCGCGCTGCTTGACTTTGAGAACGCTGCTGTCGGTACACAGTGCGCGGCGCAGGGCAATGCCGGCACAAATACCACGGTGCGCGGCACGATCGCCGCAAGCGAAGCGCTCACCTTTACGAAGCTGCGCTTCAAGCTCGGTGTGCCGCAGAACCTCAACCAGAATGGCGTCGGTAATACGAACGCACCGCTCAATGTCACGTATATGTTCTGGAGCTGGACAACCGGCTACAAACATGCGGTCGTTGAGTTTAACGTGAATACGTTTAGCCCGTTTTTCACGCATTTGGGCAGCATCGATTGCGATACCTTTGCCTCGCCGCCCGACATTGTCTGCGACACGTCGAACCGCCCCGAGATCGAGCTGACGTTTACTTATGGCCAGACC
>JAFLED010000248.1 GCA_017302045.1 Spirochaetota bacterium | reverse complement strand
GATCGCACTGCGCCTCTGTCTCGTTCTCTTTTTCGGCGCCCTGCCGCTGACACTCATCACGGTCAATGAAAGCAACTACGAAAAAGTTCTGCCCGCACTGGGGACATCCGCCTCAGATTTCAGCCGCCCCTTCTCGATCAGCCGCATGGGCTTTATGGGATCGCTGTGGCATGACGTGCGCTATCTTCTGGGGCAAGATAAACCCATAAACTATAGTAAAGAAGCAATGCTACGCATCAGGCAAAGCTACCCACCGGTCGGTTCAGAGGCGACCGGCGGATCGCCTTCTGTGATCGTCCTTTTGCTCGAGAGTTTCTGGGACCCACTTGCTTATCCGGAGCTCGGCGTTTCACCGGACCCGATTCCGTATTTTCGCTCGCTGGTAAAAAAATTTCCGCATGGCAGGGTTCGCGTGCCGATGTATGGCGGCGGCACGGCCCTTGCAGAGTTTGAAATCCTCACCGCTTTGAGCACCACGCTGATACGCGGTTACCCCTATGTCAACCTGCGGCGTAAGATACCGACGCTCGCGACAACCTTTGCCCAGAAGGGAAACAAAACGATTTTTCTGCATGGCTACAGGCATTGGTTCTATGCGCGCGACCGCGCGGTACCGCTGATGGGTTTCGAGCGTTTTTTATACCGCGACCACATCTATGCCGCTTTCCCGGGCACAGACATCGAAGATTTTCGGTACATTAAGGATGAATTCTTTATGCGCATGCTCGCCGGCCTGACGCGCGAGCGGCCCTTCTTTATCTTTGCCTCGAGCTATGGTACGCATGGCCCCTATATCAACGAAAAAGAGATTTATCCCTACCGGCTCAACTCTGCCCTGCCTGAAAAAACCCGGGACGCCCTCGAAGCCAACCTGATGCTGCTCAAGGCCGCTGACGATAGTTTGCGGTACCTGGTCGCCGAGGTGGCAAAGTCACGCGAAGAAACATTGATCTTTGCTTTTGGCGACCATGTACCGAATGAGTCGTACATACACCTCGACCTGCGGCGTTACGATAAAGAAAAACCTTTTTGGCTGCCTTATGTGCTGGTGCACTCGAACCCGTCTAAAACCAAAGCAGAGTACCGCGACCTCGATGCCACCGCAGTCGCTGATTTTTTATTGCGGAAAGCACATTTGCATAGCCCGGCTCAATTTGCTGCCGCGAGGGAAAACCCGGGTATGGCACCGCTACTCGTTTATGATATTTTATTCGGTGACCAGGTTCTCGCAGAAAAGTATTGACGGCGACCCGGTAAAAAGACATGCATCGAATTCTTAAATTCTATGGAGGATTCATGAAGATTAAAATTATTTTTTCTTGCATGGCTTTTGCCAGCGCAGCGGTCTTCGCACGGGCACCGGAGGAAACGACTGTCGAAGAGGTCGGTACGTATGAGGCTAAAACACCGATCAAACTGCGTAAAGAACCGTCGGTAAAATCGGAGAATGTTAAATGTTATAGTATCGATTTCAGCAGTTGCAAAGGCAGTGGCTGCATGAGCGAAAGTGCAGTCTTACCCAAAGGTGGTACTGTCACCATAGCCCGCAGAACAACAAAAGAAGAGACAAACAGCGGCGCCAAAGGCTATTGGTATCAAATCAACGGCGACCATGATTGCCATGCATGGGTTTTTGGCGGCTTGATGAAAAAAATCCAACAATAAGAAGCAGAGGGCCTGCGACCCCGCCGGCTAACAATTCTTCGGCACCGCCGCAGATTCAGATGTGCCGCCATCTTGCGCGCCAGCGTCATTCTCAGAATGGCCTGGTCGTGCTGAATTGTTTATATTTAGTCGATGAGCCTGATCAGTGAAAAAATCCGCAGCCTTGAGGAACAACCTGCGCTCCGCCCCGAAAACATCCGGCGCCTTGCTGGGTTCATTGACGCAGCCGATGACTGGCAGCTCTACCGGATTAACCCTTTTACTTTCGCGGCCGAGCACCATAGCGACGAAGATCAAATCCTCGATCTCTTTATCCATTCTGCGCGGGTGGGCTTGTTCGACTTCTCTTATAACATGATCTGCCCGCGTTGCGGGGGCGTAGCGCATGCGCACCACGAACTCGATCAGGTCGAATCTACGGATTTCTACTGTGCCGTGTGCACCATGTCGAGCCCGGCCACTCTCGATGATCAGGTTGAGGTATCGTTTGCGATAAACCCGGCCGTGCGCAGACTCAATATCGACCCATTGGCCGATCTTGAGTCGTATAACCGTTATCATTTTTCGGCAAATTATGTCGTTTCCAAAGAATTACGCGATCTGCGCAAAAAACTGCTGCGCCATCTGCTGGTGATTCGACCGGATTCTTCAAAACGCATTCTGCTCAAGAAAGGAAATTACACCACCTTTCAGCTGATCTCGATCGAAACCAATACGTCCATTCTGATTCATCTGGATAAACCGGAGGGCACGCTGGGCTCTTCGGGAAATATTCCTTTTACGGCCACGGGGTTTGCGCAAAAAGAAATTTCTTCGTCGGCAGAGGCCTGTGAAATAACCGTGCATAACAATACGCGTAACGCCGTAGGGATGATGGTATCGACCCCCGATCTGCCGCGTATTCTCGAAGTCGTCGCTCAGCACCCCACGCAAGTGCGCAAATTTCTCACCGCAAAGATGCTGCTCAATAACCAGACCTTCCGCGAGCTCTATAAGATTCAGCATCTCTCCAAAAACCTTAACCTGAATATCAAGAGTCTGACGATCATGTTTACCGACCTGCGCGGCTCGACAGAAATGTACGACAAGGCGGGCGATGTCTTTGCCTATTCTCTCGTGCAAGAGCACTTTCGTATTCTCACCGACTCGGTGCGTAAATTCCACGGTGCGATTATCAAGACCATGGGGGATGCCATCATGGCGACATTCTCGACGCCAGCCGACGGTATCTCAGCCGCACTCGATATGATGACGCAGATCGCGGTACTCAACGAGCGCGTTCGCCAGGACGGCTTTGAAATCGGTCTCAAAGTCGGCTTGCACGAAGGGCCCGCATTAGCCGTGATGCGCGACGAACGCCTCGACTATTTCGGGCAGACGGTGAATATCGCCGCGCGCGTGCAGGGGCTGGCATCGGCAGGCGAGATCTGGATCACACAGAGCGTCGCGCGTTTCCGCGAGACACAGGAGGTCACCGGCAAGGCCCGCCTGCGCCATGAAGAACACAGGGCTCATCTTAAAGGCGTCGGCCAAGAGACCGTTGTCTATAAGCTCAGCGCCGCTGCAGGTTAAGGTGCGCCGCGATCTTGCGCACCAGCGCACGCGCGCTGATACGGTTGCCTTGAACCAGAAGTTTGTTCACAAGTCCGTGGATGATAATCGTCTTACCTTTCAGGAATTTATTTACCCCATAAATCGCGACCTCTTCGGCCGTAGCCGGTTTCAGAAGTTTTGAAGTAAAAAGGCGCGACTTACCCATACCTGCGGTCTCGGCGAACTCTGTGACCGTCGCACCCGGGCACAGCACCGAAACCTGTACGCCCTTCTTCTTGAGTTCTTCATAGAGACCTTCGGAAAAGCTCAGTACATAAGCTTTTGTCGCATAATAAACCGACATATAGGGACCCGGCTGAAACGCCGCGGTCGAGGCGACGTTCAGAATTTTACCGGCTTTGCGCTTCACCATCTCGGCGCCATAGAGATGGCAGAGCTCGGTGAGCACGCGGATGTTGAGATCGGTCTCCTGGAGTTCGCGTTTGAGATCGAGGGAAACAAACTCGCCGTTGGTGCCGAAGCCCGCGTTATTCACGAGGACATCCACCTCTAATTTTAGCTTCTTCGTTTTCGCGAAAAGTTTAGCGCCGGCACCAGGAGCAGATAGATCCATTGCGATGTCGGTCACGGTAACGAGCGGCGAGAGATGTTTGTGCAGGTTTTTCAGATGTTTTTCAGTACGGGCGACGACGATGAGATCATAGCCGCGGGCGGCGAAGATCTTCGCCATTTCATAGCCGATGCCTGTAGAGGCCCCTGTAATCAGTGCGACGGGTTTATGCATGGGGCGAAATCCGGAATCGGAACGCAGGCAGAAAGCTCTTTTCGATTGTCGCGTTGTCTCCTTAAGGATTGATTTTACCGTGCCAGAACTCTTTGACACAAACCGGTGGCTGCCCATCACCGTCGACGATCTCCATCGCCGTGGGCTTGAAGTCGGCGATCTCGACGTGATTCTGATCTCGGGCGATGCCTATGTCGACCATCCCTCGTTCGGGCATGCTGTCATTGGCCGCCTCATCGAAGCCGAAGGGTTTAATGTTGCGATCATTCCGCAACCCAACTGGCGCGACGATCTGCGCGACTTCAAAAAGTTCGGCGCGCCTCGCCTTTTCTTCGGCGTCACCTCGGGCTGCATGGATTCAATGGTGAACCACTACACCGCGCGCAAGCGCCGGCGTTCCTCCGACGCGTACACGCCGGGCGGCGAGGCGCACTTTCGCCCCGATTATGCAGCTTACACCTATTCGAAAATTCTGAAGCAGCTCTATCCCGATGTGCCGGTTGTTCTGGGTGGGATTGAGGCGTCGTTAAGGCGTGTCACCCACTATGACTATTGGTCCGACACGCTGAAACCGACCATTCTCGCCGAGAGCGGCGCCGACCTGCTCGTTTACGGCATGGCCGAAGAGCCGCTCCGCGAAATTTTGCGGCTTCTGAAGCGCGGTGTTCCGTTTGAAAACATCAACACCGTACCGCAAACCGCGCTCTTAAGCGACAAGGTGCCCGTCAACAAAAGCTGGCAAGATGTAGAAGTTGTTTCGCATGAAGAATGCCTTGCAGACAAAAAACGGTATGCCTCGAATTTTAAGACCATCGAACGCGAATCGAATAAGTTCAACGCGCGCCGCATACTGCAAAAAGTCGGCACGCGCACGCTCGTGATTAATCCCCCCTACCCGCCGATGGATTCAAAACAGATCGACCGCAGTTTTGAATATCCCTACACCCGCATGCCACACCCGAAATACCGCAAGCGCGGCGCGATACCCGCGTATGAAATGATCAAATTTTCGATCAACACGCACCGCGGCTGTTTCGGCGGCTGCAGTTTTTGTACGATCTCGGCGCACCAGGGTAAGTTCATCGCGTCGCGTTCGCAGGAAAGTGTGGCGCGCGAACTCGAAACTCTAACACAGCATCCGGAATTCAAAGGTGTCATCAGCGACATGGGCGGCCCCTCGGCGAACATGTATCAGATGCAGGGCAAAGATCTTTCGATCTGCGAGCGCTGCAGCGCGCCTTCGTGTATTTTCCCCAAGGTCTGTAAGAATCTCGACGTGGATCACTCCTCACTTACGGAAATTTACCGTCTCGTCAAAGACCATCCCAAAGTGAAACATGCTTTTGTCGGCTCGGGTGTCCGCTACGACCTGTTGGTGCCCAAAGACGATACACACGACCAGGCAAACGGGCTCAGCGAATACACGGAGCAGCTCATACGCCACCATGTCTCAGGCCGCCTCAAGGTCGCGCCCGAACACACCGCCGATCATGTGCTGAAGATCATGCGTAAGCCGTCGTTCAAACTTTTCCATGCTTTCAAGAAGCAGTTCCAGAAAATTTCAGATAAGGTAGGTAAGAAACAAGAGCTGATACCCTACTTTATTTCGTCGCATCCCG
>JAFLED010000247.1 GCA_017302045.1 Spirochaetota bacterium | reverse complement strand
GGTCATGAATGTCGATCACTACGCGGCGCTCTATGAAATCTCAACCAAACGTGTCATCGCCGCCGCGCGCGAGACGGGTACATCCACGGCCGAAACGGCGATAGAACAAATGCCTAAGGGCGCGCGCGCCGTTGCTAAACTCTTGCTCGAAGGAGCAGAATAAAACACGCTAAGAACAAAGGAGATCAATATGAACAAAGGCAAAGCTTTTTCGCTAACCAGGATTGTGCTGATTTTTTTCTGCCTCTCGACGGCAGCTGTCTACGCAGAACTGATTACCAAATCACCTTATTCAGACAGCATGAGCAAAAAAATCATTTTCAAAAATGCGAATCAAGGTAAAGCAAGCTGCGTGGGTCCCGGATGCCACTGCGAAGTCAGTTTTTCTTATGTTGTCGAAGACGATACTGTTCGCGTGACTCAGACCTCACAAACGAACAAAGACGGCAACGATTGCCCCGTGGGTTTACTCTACAACCCCTGCAAACTCAGAACCAGCGGCGAAGACAAGATCTACAGCAACCAGCTTGTCTGCGGAGATGAACAATACACCAACACGAAAGCCAGTATCGCGGTGAATACGCAGACTGAAATTAATTCCGTACCCGTGATCTTTTTGGGCAAAGCCCGGGGCCAGGCGACGACGGGCGTTAAACTGCGGGCAGCGCCCGATGCAAATTCAGAAGCCGGAAAATGCCATAACGACGGTGGAATGATCGAGACCCTACCGAAAAAAGCGGGCGTGGCGGTTGTTGCCCGAACTGTGGATAAGGTCAAAGTCGCTAACTGGGAAAATTATTGGTATTTCGTTCAGGTCGATTCCTACGAATGCAGTTTTGAAAAAACCCCCGCGGGATTACCGTATCGGGGTGCCTGGGTCTTTGGCGAGTTTATTAAACTGAAACCGTAATAAAACCGGCGCAGAAGAGGCTCACAGTTTTCCCGGGGTCAAATCTTCGGGAAACGTGATCTTTAGATTTTCGCCGTCGCCCTCGAAAGTCTGAACGCGCATGCCGAGCGACAGGCAGAGCGAGCCTTCGTCGGTGAAATCCATCGCGAGGCGGCCCGCGTTCACCGCGGTACTGAACTTATCTTCGAAACTCGGGTAATGCAGTAGTTGCGGCGTCTGCACTCGCCTCAGCTCTTGCCGGTTTTCGTAGTGCACGACGTTCGCACCGTCGACGCGCACCACCGAATCAACGACCGGGGTCACAGGTATAAAGCAGGGTGTTTCTTCAGAAAGCGATGCGAGGTGGATTGCCACACGTTGTAAAAATGCAGCGCTGAGGTACGGCCTGTTCGCATCGTGCACGAGCACGCGCTCGAGACCTTCGGTCTTTGCCGCCGCCGCAATACCGTTACCGAAACTGCCGTAGCGCGTCGCGCCAGCCGCGGCGTATTGCATTTTGCCCCGGGGGAAATCCGCCGTCAGTTTCTCAATGACGGGATTTACAACAGAACTGCCTGCGGTATTTTTCGGTGAAACGAAAATAACAATGTCGAGCGGCAGCGCTTTCAGTAACTTGCGTGCCGTAACCTCAAAGAGGGGACGCACCACGCCCTCAAATTCAACTTCGAGAAACTGTTTGGGCGTCGAGCCGCCGAAGCGTTCGCCCGAGCCACCCATGAGTAAGAGGAGTGCGTTTATACCCCACCCCCTAACCCCCTCCCCATTACATGGAGAGGGGGAATCACAAAACCCCTCTCCACGTTAGTGGGGAAGGGTGGCCGCAGGCCGGGGAGGGGTCACTTTTGTGCAAGCTTCGTAAAGACCATCTTACCGGCATTCGTCTGAATGACAGAGGTGACATTGATCTTCACTTTTTTACCGATGAGTTTACCGCCGCCTTCGACGACGACCATTGTACCGTCTTCGAGATAAGCGATACCCTGGTTCTCGTCTTTACCTTCTTTGACAACCTGAAGCTCAAGCTCTTCGCCAGGTAACACCACCGGCTTCAGCGCATTGGCGAGGTTATTCATGTTCAGCACGCGGATGCCTTGCAGTTCTGCAACCTTATTGAGGTTGAAGTCATTCGTTACAAGATAACCACCGGTTTCTTTCGCAAGGCGAATCAGTTTCTGGTCGACTTCGCGGGTTTCGGTATAGTCTTTATAAGAGATCTTGACTTCGAGATCGCTGCGCTTTTGCAGCTGATTCAGCATGTCGAGACCGCGGCGGCCGCGGTTGCGTTTGATCGCATCGGGCGAATCAGAGATTAGCTGAATTTCGCGCAGCACGAAGTTCGGCACCAAAAAGGGCGGTTCGAGAAAGCCCGTTGCGGCGATGTCGATAATGCGGCCGTCGATAATAATCGAGGTGTCGAGAATCTTGGTTTTTGATTCGATCGTGACCGCGGGCTTGCCGTCGTCGCCCATTTTTTCAACCTTAGGTGCCGATACGGGAACGCTGGGTACAACCTGAATGGACTGTGGCTGCGGCCATAACACACCAAAACCAACCGAACTGACAATGGTTAGTACCGCCAGCACACCATACGAGGCTACCTGCGGCAGATCTTTGAGATACGGGAAAAGTGAGCCCGCGGCGACCATGCCGGCGAGCGCGCCCAATACATAGGGCAGTGCATTTTTGGCTGCGCCTTGGTGAGCGCCGGCCACGTTCTGGGAAACTTTCATGTTCCCTCCTCTTTATAAAAGGAGGAAAAAGCCGTTGGTATCCTATTTGGAAAGGATATCAGAGATCATGTTGCTCGCGTCTTCGGCGGTGATACCTTTCGCGAGCGCCACTTCATTGATCATCAGAGAGTAAGCCGATTCGTACAGCTTGCGCTCCATTACTGAAAGCTCTTTATCCCGCGCTCTTTTATAAAGATTGCGGCAGACCTCGGCTACGGCAGTGATAGAGCCTGACTTCACTTTCGTCAGGTTATTCTGGTAGCGTATCTTCCAATCTTCTTCTTGTTCGACATACTCTTCTTGAAGAAGTTTAGCGATCTTGGGGATCTGCTTTTTATCCATGATATGCCGAAGCCCGATAGTCTCGGCATTATCGACGGGTACCATGACCCGCATTTTGGTATTTATGAGCTCTACGACGTAATACTTTTTCTTTTTGTTCAGAATCGTCTTCGTGGCGATTTCCATGATCTTTCCGACGCCATGCATCGGATAAACGACGTTTTCCTCGATATTAAACATTTTTTTAATCGCCGGGTGCTAGAGCACAGGGCGTCAGTGAACATAGGCTTCACAGACGTGTGGTCAATCAAAAACCGGACATCAAATTTCATGCCTATTTTAGGGCTGAAAAGCGCTGCCGGATTACCCCTGGCATTGTGCGGCGCTGACCTAGCGGGGAGCGCATCCACACTTACTGACATTGATGTCATTTTTTATTGACACTCTGTTCAGTAATTATTACCTTCGCCTTATGAAAGACCTGAGAAACAAAGTCGTGCTGATTACCGGCGCGGGTGGCGGCATCGGCCTCAACACCGCGGGATTTTTCGCCGAGGCGAAGAGCCGCCTCGTGCTCACCGACATCAACGAACTCGCGCTTGAAAACGCGAAGCAGCGCCTCGCGAAGCATGGCGTCGATATTCTCACGCGCGTCGTCGATGTGACCGACTTAAAAGCCGTCGAGAAGCTGCGCGACGACGTCGCCGCCAAATTCGGCGGTGTGGATATACTCATTAATAATGCGGGTATCGGCTATAACGCTGAAATCGCCGACACTTCGCTCGCCAAATGGCAGCAGCTCATGAATATCAACTTCTGGGCGCCGCTCTACCATATTCAGGCTTTCTTGCCCATGATGAAAGAAAAAAAATCGGGACATATTGTGAATGTTTCGAGCGGTCAGGCATACTTTCGCGCGCCGACCTGGGGCGCCTATTCTGTCACCAAACTCGCGATCGGGGCTATGTCTGAGATTCTCAATGTCGAAGTTGCGCGCGATAACATCAAAGTCACAACGGTGTATCCGTTTCTCGTCAACACCGGCTTCTATGACACCGCAACGGCAAGTTCGATCGGCGAAAAGATCTTCTTTATGTTTCTGCCGCTCTATTCGGATAAACCTGAAACTGTCGCGCGCATGATCTTCGATTCGGTCAAAGAAGATAAAGACGTCGAAATGGTGAGCATTCTCAATCAGTTCTTCAAATATATCCGCGTTGCTCCGCCCGCGGCGGGCGTTATGGACAAGATTACGCACACATTCATGTCGCAGCAACAGCAAGAATCGCTCGGCCTCGGCAAGGTCGTCGACGCAGTCGGCGGAATTCTCAGCTCTATTTTCGATACCGCGAGAAAAGGTATTCCGGAAAAAGGTTTTCAGATCCATGAAATCATGTCGGGCGAACACGAATTTGTCGACGGTGCGGGCCCCGCAGGCAAACACAAATTCGAATTCAAGGCCGACTGGGGCCCCAAAAACCTCGTCGATTTTTTGAATCCGTCGAACGATCAAAAATTTCTGCTCAGCGAACTTGCAGGCACCGTTACGATCGGCGGCATGTGCGAAAATATGCCGGTATCAGGCACGCTACAACTGCGGTATATCCAGGACCAGAAAATCCGTTACACCTTCGATTTTACCGTCGACGGCGAGCCTTACCAGTATGTCGGTGAAAAACAGCAGATCTATCCGTGGAACCTGCCCTACTCGCACACCACCTGCTTCGGCGAGGTGAAGAATATGCGCACGGGCAAAGTGATCTCAAAATCGGTAACGCATTTTGATCTGAACGACCTGCCCGAATTTCTGGGCACGTTCAAGCTTACGGGTTGAGCAACACGGTATAGCGGTTCGCTCTGCGCAGATAGCAGACCGATTCGAACTGAGTTTATACTGCGGTCGCCGATGGCAACCGCAGTTTTTTCTTTTTATTCTTCGATAGCCTTGACGCTGCGCAGAATGCGCGTGATTCCCTTACGCTCTTTCTTCGCCGCATCGACGGCGATGAGGCCGACTACGAGCAGATATTTACCGCTCGGGGTCGCCACCACAACAACATCAAACTCAACTGCAGTACCGTTAAATTCTCCCGTACCCTCGGTCCAGTGCGCCTGCAGACCGTTCAGTTCGAGCTGCTCTGAAGCGCCGTGCTGAATGTTTTGCAGCATGGTCCCCAGCTGTTCGTCAAGGTGCGCCAGTGCCGCGTCGGTTTTTTCATCTTTCAGTACGCGCATAACAACAACGGCGTTGCCTTTACCCTGCTGGCTGACTGCCTGCAGCGAATTTTTGGTGCCGTCGACCTTCCAGCTTTTGGGAATATCAACGGTGATACCCGAACCTTCGTGCGGATACCATACCGCGCTGACCGAAGCCGCGAAAAAAAGCGCCACCCCTAATGCCAATAATTTCTTCATCCTGTTTCCTCCGAAAAAAATTCTGAAAAGGATTATCCGCCGTCATCACTTATCGTCAAGTGAATTCTCTGAGCCCTCGCGAAAGTTTCGTCTACGAACCAACTAGTCGTAAAAAGGGTAATCCGTATAACCCTGCGCACCCGATGCATAAAACGTGGCGGCATCGGGCGCATTGAGCGGTAAGCTTTCACGAAAGCGGCGCACGAGATCGGGGTTAGCGATAAAGAGTTTACCGAAGGCAACGGCGTCGGCCTTGCCCGAAGCGACGAAATCTGCAGCGCTTTCGAGA
>JAFLED010000246.1 GCA_017302045.1 Spirochaetota bacterium | reverse complement strand
ATAGTCGTCGAAGTCGGGCTTGTGCTCATACGCCGTAACCGCGCGGGGGGACATCCCACCCCAGGCGCAAAGCATGACGACATAAATCGGCAACCGGCTGAAAAGTCTCGGCATTATCTTTTATTTTCGGCATAAACCGGGCCATTTTTGAGCGGGGCTTTTCAGGGCTTTTTTGATTCTCACGACGCCTCAGCCTTATGTTCTGACCTATTATTTCCGCTCAAGGTGAACCATGGCTAAGTACGATCAAACCAACTCTGTAATCGGCGAAGGCTCGATTTTCGAGGGCCGTTTTTACATTTCAGGCAGCCTCAGGGTCGACGGTAAATTCGAAGGCGACATTCGCACCGACGAAGCGCTCGTTGTCGGCGAAACCGGCAAGGTGAAAACGAATATTTCGGCGCGCGAGGTGATTCTCGCGGGTACACTGATCGGCGACATCGACGCGAAAGACGAAGTCCGCCTCACTGAAACCGGCAGAATGGTCGGCGATATCATCACTCCCGTGCTGAGCATCTCACGTGGTGTCGTATTGAAAGGTAACGTGAGCATCCACGGCGGTCACAAGAAAGACCCGCGCAAAATTGTCGAAGAAAGCTACGGTCTCGTACGCGAACTCGATAAAAAAGGCATTCAATAATCTGGCTATTGGCGGTTACCGACCTTGGCGCAAAAAAAATCTCTCAAACGAACAGCAGGTTCCGGTCGAAAATCAAGTTACAGGCCGCCTATGCGTTCACAGCTACCGAAAAAAACTGCGCGCAAAGATTTTTTCGTACTCGACGTGAAACCGGCGGGTGCAAGCTCCGTTAGACAAACTCCTGAGATTCCAGCCGCCGCAGCAGTCGTTACGGCAGAAGCAAAACCCCGCCTTACGGGCCTGCGCGTCAATCTCGGTTTTGCCGAAGTCGCTTACCAGGGTAAAGGCCAGTTTTTATATTTTTACAAACGCCGCGGCACGCTTAAAAGCGGCGCGTTGCGCATCGACCGCCGCGCGCTGGTATGGCTGATACTCGCGGGTGCCTGCATCGCGACTTCGACATCGATCGCCTTGTGGAAAAAACGCCAGAACGCGGTGAAACTCGCGCTCACAGACGCCAAAACCGGTATCGGCGGCGTGGGACGTCTCGAATCGGGGAAAATTATTACCGAGGCTTCGGACATCACCGGCGAAATAGCCCAATTCGAAGGCGACGAAAAGATCAAAGACCAGCTCATGGGCGTGCTCGAAGAGCGCAAAGAGAGCGATAAGGCCGAAGAAAAGAGCGCCAACAAAGTTCAGAAGCTGCAGTACAAAGTGAAGCGCGGCGACACACTGCAATCCGTAGCGAAAAAGTATAAGGTAAAGCCCGAATCGATCAGTGGTTCGAGCCGCTTGAACGAATTTCAGGAAATTTCGCCCGGCCAGACGCTATCGATTCCGACACGCGACGGTTTCTATTACATCGTAAAAAAGAACGAACGCCTCGCCAACATTCTGCAGGCGCACAAAGTGACTCTCGATAAGTTCATGACGGAAAACGAACACGTGAATATCGACCTGCTCGACGTCGGCGAAGAAATCTTTCTGCCGGGTGCCAAGCCGATTCGCCATGCC
Organism: Spirochaetota bacterium; assembly: GCA_017302045.1. Lineage (GTDB taxonomy): Bacteria > Spirochaetota > Leptospiria > Turneriellales > Turneriellaceae > Turneriella. The sequence goes on along the minus strand of JAFLED010000246.1, from coordinate 4,039 downwards.
GAAGGCTGGCTGATACCGGTTTCGAGCCGTGTTGTGACCTCGGGTTATGGCTGGCGTAATTACCCGCGGTCTGCTTTTCACAAGGGCCTCGACCTCAAGGCGTTTTATGTTCCCGTACGCGCTGCAAAATCGGGCACCATTACCTACTCGGGCTGGCTCGGTGGTTACGGTAATGCGATTATCGTTACACACGACGACACCTATAAGACGCTCTATGCCCACCTTTCACGCCGCCATGTTGCAGTGGGGCAGCGTGTACGGCGCGGCCAGGTTCTAGGCCGTACAGGCGATACCGGTTATTCCTTCGGTCCGCACCTCCATTTCGAAATTTCGAAGAACGGCGAGAACGTAAACCCGATCAAGTTTTTAAAAGGGCTGCGCGGCCGTTCAAAGCGCCGCTAGGCCGCCTGTGCTGCGACGAGATAAAAACAAGTCTCCGCTTCGGAACGGCGTCGAAGCATGAACCTGAGAAAGTCGGCGGCGAACCCCGCAGACAGAATTATTTCTTCAAGCTCAAAACCGTTTCTCATCGCCGAATTCGGCCTTAACCATAACCGCGATCTTGCGCTTGCGAAGCGCATGGCCGACGCGGCGAAAGCCAGCGGCGTCGATGCGGTAAAGTTACAATCTTATACGACAAAATATTTTATCAACCGTCAATTCGAGAACGTGCACGGGCTCTACGACATCTTCGCGGGGCTCGAACTCGACTATGAGTTCCACGAAAAACTACGCGATTATTGCGTCGCCGCGGGACTGATCTTCTTCTCAACGCCGCTGACCGTCGACTGGGTAGAAAATCTGGTAAAGTTGGATGTCCCCGCTTTTAAGATCGCTTCGGGCGATGTCAATAACTGGCCGCTGCTCGCGGCCGTGGTTGCAAAAAGAAAACCGCTGATCGTCTCTACCGGCGCGGCGAGTGAGAACGAAGTAAAACTGGCGATCGACTACCTGGAAAAAGCCGGGGCAACATACGCGCTGCTGCACTGCGTTTCGCTCTACCCTACCCCGATCGAAAAAGCGAATATCTCACGACTCGCGCGCATCTCGGCGCTTTTTCCCGACGGCAAGAAACGCCCGCTGGGTTTCTCGGATCACACCGAAGGTGTCATCGCTGCGTTTGCAGCCGTTGCGGGCGGTGCGGCCATCGTTGAAAAACATTTTACGCTCGATAAAAACCTGCCGGGCCCCGACCAGAAGATGTCATTCGACCCGACCGAGATGGCCGAACTCAGAAGACAAATCGACCTCGCGCAGGCGATCCGCGGTTTTGCGACGACTGCAGATTGCCACATGGAAGAGACGAAGTCAGACTATTACGGCAAACGTTCGATGTATGAATTCGAAGGGCAGAAATTAGCGATGCGCCCGCGGCATCCCGATTTTGCGCGCCCTTAGACTTCGATAAAACTATTCTCGACAAGCGCGCAGAGTGCTGCAACGGCTTCTTCTTCTCTCTCACCCTCGGCGATGACCATAATGCGCGTATCGCGCGTCAGTGCCAGCATCATGAGACCCATGATGCTCTTGCCGTTGATGCGTTGCCCGTCTTTTTCGACAAAAATCTCGCAGGGGAACTTGTTCGCCTGTTTGACAAAGACCGCCGCGGGGCGGGCGTGCACCCCAGATTCGTTGCGTATCGTTGCGCTGCGGGATACCATTGCGGTAACTTATGAAAATGTCGGGGCGTTGTCTACCGGGACAACGCCCGAGGGTATTCGCTTTGCCACTGGCAAAGCTCTTGATTGCGCTTTTTCATAAGTTACCTAGTTCTCCGCAGCTTCTTTAATCATACGGGCAAGCCGTTCCTGGAATTTTTTTGCGGCATTGTGCCCGCGCGATTTGAGGTTAAAATTCTTCGCGGCCGTTTCGATGAGAACCGGCACGTTTCGGCCCGGCCGCACGGGAATCGTCATGACGGCGATCTCGACGCCGAGAATATCTTCGGTATGGTCTTCGAGCCCCAGCCGATCGTATTCTTTTTTATCGTCCCAGTCTTCGAGGTGAATAATCAGGTCAATACGCTTGTTCATGCGCACGGCGCCGGCGCCGAACAGGTCGCTGATATTGATGATACCGAGCCCGCGAATTTCAAGGTGATGCTCGATCGTCTGCGAGACAAAGCCATAAAGCCGCGAACCGTCGCGGCATAAGATGCGAACCGCGTCGTCGGCAACAAGACTATGGCCGCGCTGCACGAGTTCGAGCGCCGTCTCGCTTTTACCGACGCCGCTCTTGCCCTGCAGTAGAATTCCGACGCCCGAGACCTCAACGAGCGTGCCGTGCAGCAGGGTTTGCGGCGCCAGCTGCGCATCGAGAAAATCGGTGAAGACATTAATAAATTTGCTCGTGCGGTGACCCGAGACAAAAACCGGCGTACGGTTTCGCATAGCATATTTGAGAAAAAGATCAGAAGGAAAATTACCGTGCGTGAAGACGATGCCTGTGATCGGGTAATTGAAATACCGTTCGAGCGGCTCCATGAGTCTTTCGGGTGCGATACTGGCGACAAAGGCATGCTCGCCCTGGCCGAAAACCTGCATACGGTCGTGCGCAAAATGCTCGAAAAAACCGTTGAGGGCAAGCCCCGGCCTATTGACGTCGATTTCGCGCAGTTCGCGGTCAAGATCGGCGTCTTCGTTAATCAGCCGAATCTTAAGCCGGTCGGCGTCTTTTAAAAGTTCCCTGACTTTGACCGCTTTCAGGCAGCCGGCCTCTTAATCATGATACCACCACCCTGCGCATGAAAAATCACATTGAGACGGCCAGTGTCTTCGTTGACGAACGCGAGATATTCGAGGTTCGCTTCGTTCAGCACGTCGAGCGCTTCGGCGACGGTGAACTTTGAGACAGGGTAAATTGCCTCGGCGAGTTTCTCGAGGGCGCCGGCGTTGAGGCGCGCGACGACTTCCACGAAACCGCCGCCCCCCGCCGAAGGCATCACAATGCTGTAGTTGCCGTCGTTACGCGCGGTTGCCAGACCATAATTTTTTTCGTCGGCGTGGTGATACATGAGAAAGCGGAATTTCTTGGAACGCAGTTGCAGTACAGCCTCAAGATCGTCCATCGGCTTAATTTCGGCGTCGCGCACCTCGATCTCGGTCTCGTCTTCAACAGTGCGATCGTCGCTGGTGGGCAAAAACTTCTCTTTCACTTCAGAGGTTTTCTCTTCGAATTTCTTGCGGTATTTATCAATCTGGTTATTGAGCACATCGAGCGCATTGTCGATGGCCGCGTAGAGGTCTTTATCGCTTTTTTTCAGATGAAAAACCGTCGCATCGCCATGCACCGTGATTTCAAAGAACTGGTTTTGCCGCTCTAAAGAAAAGCGCACATCGATACCCTCGATATGATGCAGCCGCTCTTTGAGCTTGTCGATCTTCTTGGTTGCGTAGGCCTTGATGGCGTCGGTGGGGGGCAGATTTTTGAAGTAATAGGCGATTTCCATAAGGCGATAATAAACGCCTAAAGACGAGATCGAGCGTTTTTTATAATTGGGGCTATGCTGCTTGCGGCTGAGGCCGATTTTTCAGGCGACCGCGGCTTCAGTAGGGCTTTTTTTCTCTAAAAATGCGGCAACCTGATGCAATTTGTCGTTTTGCGGCGCATACTTCATCGCTGCATTCAGTGTGCGCGTCGCCTTATGCGGCTCGCCAGCTCTTACATAACAGCGGATCAGCAACAACGCGGCCTTGATGTGCTGCGGTTCGTCGGCCAGCAGAAGCTTGAGAAAACGTTTCGCCGAAGAAATATCATTCGCCTTGTACGCGGCATGACCTGCGAGCAATAAAATCTGCGGATCGACATGGTCGTCCATCGAACACGCTTTCGCCAGATATTCCGCCCCCGATTTATAGTCGCGTTCGATGAGCGCCAGTTTGCCCACAATAATCAAGGCATCCTGATGCTGTGGGCGAACCGCCAGTGCCTGCAAGGCAAGAGCCCTCGCGGCATCGTATTCGGTTGCCTTGATTTTTTGCCGGCTCTGGTGCACGTAGGTATCGGCCTCGAGGTGGCGCAGGTTATAATGCAGCGCAAG
>JAFLED010000245.1 GCA_017302045.1 Spirochaetota bacterium | reverse complement strand
GCTCGTGATAAAGACACCCACCGGCGCGTCGAAAAATTTGAAGTTATCGACCATGAACTGATCGCGCGCGGCCTTGTCTTTGCGGTCGATACCGGCGACGCCGTAAATCTTCATGCCAAGGTCGAACATGCGCCGCTTCGCGTCGGCAGGGTATGCCGCGGGCCAGGTTAGGTCGGGTTTGAGTTCGCCCGCCAGTGCGGCCTGCGTCATGAGCGCCGCGAGGCGTTTTAATTTCTCGCCGGTCACGACATGTACACTCCACGGCTGCGAATTTTTCCAGCTGGGGGTTCTAAGGCTTGTCTCGAAAATCGCCTGAAGCTTTTCGGGCTCCACGGGTTTCGGTTCAAAACGGCGTATACTGTGCCGCGTCTTCATCGCCGCGCTCACCGTTGCGGCCGGCCCCGTGACACTCACCATCTCTAATGTTTCTGCTGCTGCTTCCATGTTCCCTCCCGCTCACCGGCCTGGGCGCCGATGGCACTTTGTTGTTACCGCAGGCTTTTGGCTTGACGGCATACAGACAAGTCTGTCTGCTTCCGGTGAGGATTTACCCCGTCAATGAAAAAAGCATTCGTGCGCAGACCTTCTGCCGAACCCGCATCACCTGCGGAACGTATTGTGACGACGGCGACTCGCCTCTTCGAATCGCAGGGTTATGCCGCGACGGGCATTAACCAGATTATCGCCGAATCCAAGACAGCAAAAGCGAGCTTCTACGACCATTATCCCTCGAAAGAACTTTTGGGCAAAGAATACCTCGCACGCTATGGCGCCAACCATCTCGCCCTGATCCGTACACTTATGGACCGCTCGGGCAGCCCTGCAGAGTTTATCCATTCGTGGGTGCGCATTTTGAAACGGCAGTTAAAGCTGCGCAAATTCTATGGCTGCCCCATGTCGAACCTGCGCGCGCAAACCGCAGACTCGTCGCCGCTGCTCAAGGCAGCTGTAAAAGATCTCGCCGACAGCACCATCGAACTCATCGCGTCTTATATCCGCACCGCAAACCCGGGGGGATTGTTCGCGGCGCAGAAAACGGCGACACTGGCCGCACGGCGTATTTTTAGCGCTTATGAGGGGGCCATCCACATCTGGCAGCTGACGGGCGACGAAGCCGCGCTCGACGACATCGGGTTTATGGCAGAACAAGTTCTGAAATCCCGGGATTAAGTGCGATTTTTGATTGACTCGGCGTGCTTTCGCCCGCAACGAACGGCGATGCGGATTTACCTCGTTTCTGTTTTTTCGGCACTGTTTGCTCTCTCGGCTGCAGACGCACCCACCAACAGCGCCGACTCGAAACCGGCTGCGGTGCAGAGTAAAATTTTCTCTCTGGCTATTAACCCACCCGCAGACGCCGCGCTGACCGAGATCGAATTTTCCGACATTGATCTTTCTACGGCCACCGACGCAGCGAAGATTTCGGGCGCGCGCGTCAAAACTGTGCGTACGAAAGAAAAGGTCTTTCGCGAATACCTTGCCCCGGAAATCCAGTTTTTCCGCGTGCGGTCTATCCACAAGACCGGTGTCGCGGGTGCTTACAGCAAAACCTACTCCATTAAGGGTTACCTCAAAAAGCCATACCGAGAACCAACGATTCCCGTAGTACAACAGGGCCAGACGGAGTACCTGCTCGGCAGCCGTATTGAACTGCCGACGCAGCCTAACCTTGTGACCAAATATAAACTCGGCGACGGCGAATTCGTCGAATACCGCGAACCGCTGGTCTTCGATAAGCCCGACACGTACAAGATGCAGGTAAATCTCGAAAACGCCGACAAGCAGGTCGTCTATACGAAGAATTTCGTCTTTAAGGTCGAGCTGAATCCGCCGAAAACGCGGGCGGTGATTGTCGACCCGGTGCACTCGAAACGCGGCGTAAGTCTCGGCAAAGACAGCTCGCTGGTATTTCTGGTCGACGATGCCGAGTCGGGCATGGCGAAGATTTTTTACCGGGTCGTGCCTCTGGGTAAAGACGCAAACTCCGTACAGTTTGCCGAATACGGTAAGCGCCTGACATATGCCGATATTTCGGCAAACGGCGCCGCCAGCCTTGTCCAGTTCTATGCGATCGACAAGGCGGGCAATAAAGAAGAAGTAAAGACTGAAATGCTCTTCTGCGAAATCGAAGTTAAGACAAATGCCGCTCCACAACCGGAGGCTTCTCCGAAATAGCAGGGGTGGCTGCGAAGCTGAATCCGACGACAAAGAACAACAGCAGAACCGGACTCAGAACTAAAAAGAAAATCCAAATCGGGAAAGTCAGTACAGCCATGCGGCAGGTTCTTCAGAGAACCTGAAAAGTCATCTATAAAGATTCTTTAGCCTGCCCTGCTCGCGCCGGGCATGGTCGGCTCCAATACCATGCTTTTCAGCCATCGCATAGACATTAATTGCGCCGGGTATATCGTGCTGCGCCTCCAAAAAGGTGGCGTATTGTTCGTAGAATTGAGCGAGCGGCAGGCTATTGCGCCCCGCCTCGATAATCGCCAGTTCGCGTTTCTGCTTCTCAAAATCAGACTCAAGCTTTAAATACGTATTGAGTTCGCGGCTGCGTACATCGTCGAAGAGGCTTTTCTTCGCCGTCTGCATTTCCTGGTAGGTTTTATTGTTGCGGGTTCTGAGGTCGAAGATCAGCGCCTCGAGATCTTTATGCGCTGCTTCTGCCCCTTGCATTGTGCGCAAGACCTGAGGCGGTGCGTTCTTCTTATCGTACATCTGCATCAGATAGCGGTTCGCAAGAAAACGTTCTTTGATCCACTGTGTACGGTCGGTCACATCGGAGGGGTTGAGCGTCGAAATCGACTGCAGGTATTTTTCAAAGAGCTCGGTGGCGCGCTCGTAGTTACCCGTCTTTTCGACATGCAGTTTGCCCAACTGCCAGCTCAGATTCTGCTTCTCTCGCCCATCGGGGGTAGACGTATAGGCCTTTTCGTAAAAGAACGCGGCGTCGACAAACCGGCTCTTCGCATAGAAAAGCGCACCGAGTGAAGCATGCGCCTTGCGCACCTGCTCTTCCTTGAGTTCAAAACCCGCGCGGGGCTTCACATTTGCTTCGAGCGCGCGCTCGTAAGAGTCGATGCTGCGCGAGACATCTTGCGAGGTGCGGTATTCTTCGGCGAGCTGAAAGTTCGTCACGGGGTTTTCGGGATCGAGCCGTGTTGCGGCCTCGAGCACATTGGCGTATGCCGTGAACTGCCTGTTCTGGCTGTAGTCGTGCTGCAATGTCTGGTTAAAATTCGTCTTGTAGAGCGCCTTCTTATTTAAGACTTTCGAGCGCTCCTTGATCGAATCTTCAAGCTGGCGTACAAGGCCAGCCATCTCGATGAGCATATCTGCAGATTTACGGTTATACTCTTTCTCATGTTCGGTATATTTCTGTTTCGCCGCCTCGAAACCCGCTTTGGCTTTGTCGAACTCACCCCGCACGCGTTCGAGCGCCTGGCGGCTTTTTTCTTTCTGGTCGGCGATGAGTTGTTGCTGGCGGCGGCGTTCGTCGGCGACATTACCCCCTGGCGGTGCCGTAGGCACATGCGGCGAACGCGAACGGTCGTCGAGAACGATGAGCTCTTCTTCGATGCGTTGTTTTTCTTTTGCCTTTTCCTCGAACTGTTTTTTCGTTTCGCGGTAATTATCCGCATCTTTGATCTCGGCGGCGCCTGCCTTGACGAGGGCTATACGATCGTTGTTGGTATAGATATCTTCATCGAGCCTGAGGCTGCGGTATCGTAGGCTCTGTGCGAAATGAAACGCCGCGTGGTAGGGTTTCTTGAGTTTCATCTGCGCCTGCGCGTAGTGGTAGTGCAAAAGCGCGATGTTCGGGGCTTCTTTGATAATGAAGGATTTCTGCGTTTTCGCCAGCAGGTCGCGCATAAAGAGGCGTTGTAAGTTGACATTCCACTCTTTGCGGTACCAGGCGGCATTCGAATCGTTGTCTTGCCGGTTAGCGATCTTTTTTTCTGAGGGGTCGCTCAGGTAAAACTGGTTGAGTTTTTGCCCAAGCTCTTCGGCGACAAGACGCGGGTTAAAGTTTGTCGACGCAGCCGAGGCCTCTATCTCGTCGATGTTATAAGGAAGATACCGCTCGAGTTTTTTTTCGACAGGGTTTTCGCGTATCTCTTTGCCGAGAAGCGGGGTCAGGGCGACGATGCCGATTGCAAGCAGGTAGTATTGCCGTAGCATCTGGGTATATCCTCCCTAAACTTACTATCGACTAAAAACCAAATTCAATGAGCAAAGTGGGTGGCAGGCAGCCAACCGGTTCAAAACTTCAGGCCCATTTGGCCGGTGAGCTGGGCCGCGGCTTTTTCACGCTCTTCGCGAAAAGCCGCGTAGATCTCGTGGTAGCAGGTACCGCAGCCCGTCGTCGCATGGGTCTTGTCGATCAGCTTACGAAAAGTATCGGCGCCGCCCGCAACTGCTTCAGCGATATCTTGCCGCGAGACGCCCTTGCACAGGCAGAGCTTGCGTGGGCGCATCAGGCACGCGAGATCCATCGAAGAAGAGGGTACAATGGCCAAGGCACCGCGGCAAGTAATTTTGGGGAAAAGCAGGACAAGGCGAAGAAAAAATGGCCACCAAAATAACATGACTATATATTTATGGTCATGTTGTCTGCCACAAAAAGAGGATTAACGAAAACGACTTTCAAAGCCCATGCGCTGGAACACCTGCGCAATGTGCAGGCAAACAAACGCCCGTTAATTATTCTTGATCGCGGCAAGCCGGTTCTGAGAGTTATTCCTTACGCTGAAGATATGGACGCCGAGGTCGGCAAGTTTCGTAACCTGCTGATTCGTTATGATGATCCCACTGCACCCGTGGGTCTCGCCGACTGGCAGCTGGTCTGATGGTCTTGCTAGATACCCATGCATGGGTATGGTGGCTGACAAAACCCGATATGTTACCGAAAAAGGCAACGCAGGTAATCCGGACGGCGATGAAAGACTACGACGTTCATATATCAACCATGAGCACATGGGAGATCGCCATGCTGGTCGCCCGCGGCAGGCTCGAATTTGCGACCGACTACCGGGAATTCATACGCCAGACACAACAACTCGCCTTTGTGAAATTCGTTGCGCCCGACAATACGATACTTTTGCATTCGGTAGAGTTGCCGGGTTATGCCGGCAAAGACCCCGCCGATCGCATCATCGTGGCCACGGCAAATCACCTGAGCGCGACCCTCGTGACCAAAGATGAAACCATGCTCGGTTATCGCCAGGTGCGCACCGTCTGGGGTTGAAGCGGGGCATACGGCATTTTGCCGTAGCAGGGTTGTGCATACGGTTGACGCATCGTAAGCGTAGAAGATTATCCTGGCGATGAAAAAGCGAAATCTGATTCTCTCTGCAGCCTTGCTCGTCTCGGCTTATACTTCCGCCTATGCCGATGCACCTGCACCGGCCTCTGATCCCACAACCTGCCAGCCGGGTTCAAGCGACAACTGCTATCTCGCAGACAAAAACGCTGTGAACCAGCCGCTCGACACGCAAACGCGCGGGCTCGCTGTACCGAACCGCCTTATCGAATCGGACATGAATATGTTTGTGAATCCGGGTCAACTCGTGAACTATGGCACAGCTTACCTCGAAGGCTGGCTCGGTGCGAACCTCGTTTGGGGTGGCGCAACGGTACCGATGCCCGCGAACCAGA
>JAFLED010000244.1:2812-5663 GCA_017302045.1 Spirochaetota bacterium | reverse complement strand
CACCGGTACATGAAGACAACGAAAAGACGCTCGCCGATTACAAAGGCCGTCTGCAAAACGTCATCGATTATCTCGCGTCGTTCAGCGAGGCCGACTTTACCGATGCCGCAAGCCGCAAGGTAAGCCCGCCGAGTTTCAAAGGCAAGCACATGACAGGGCACGACTACCTCGTGCGCCGGCAGGTGCCGAATTTCTATTTCCATGTCGTGACGGCCTACGATCTGTTGCGGCATGCGGGCGTTCAGATCGGTAAAACCGATTATCTGGGCGAATTGCCGCTACGCGACTAGCGCTGAGGGTTTCTGCGTCACCGGCGTGACGCAGCGCGTTTTTTCACTTCGATATTTTTCACCTGGCCGTCGACGAGAAATATCTGTTTTTGCGCGAGCGCGGCAAATTCCGGATCGTGCGTGACGTAGACGATGGTACAGCCATGCTCGCGGTTGATCTTCTGAAAAATCGACATCACATTCTGCGCATTCGCCGAATCGAGCGAGCCCGTCGGTTCGTCGGCGAAGATGTACTGCGGGTTCATGATGAGCGCGCGGGCAATCGCGACGCGCTGTGACTCGCCACCCGAAAGTTTACCGGGTACGTTATGCATACGGTCTTTGAGATCGAAACTTTCCAGCAACTGCATCGCGTATTCGCGTTTCTCGGCGACATTGCCCGCCTTGATCGCAGGTATCAGTACATTTTCGAGCGCCGTAAATTCGGGTAGCAGGTAGTGGTACTGGAAGATGAAACCCATGTGGCGGTTGCGAAAGCGGTGCAGTTCGCGCGACCCCATGGCGGTAATTTCCTGGTCTTCCAAAAAAACCCTGCCCGAAGTCGGGTTGTCGAGCGTACTCATCATATAGAGCAGCGTGCTTTTGCCCGAACCCGATTTACCCGTCAGCGAAACAAATTCACCGTCTTTGAGATCGAACGAGACTCCCTTAATAATTTCTACCGGCGGATTACCGAATGCTTTGACGACTTTTTCGAGTCTGAGGCTCATGTTATTCCTGCCCCCGGATGATATCGATGGGGGAGAGTTTACCCGCCTTCACCGCGGGTAAAAAACTGGCGATCGTAGTTGAAATCAGCGCCATGAGAAATCCGAATACATAGATGATATAGGTGAACGAAATCATCATACCTGTCGATTTCGATTTAATCATCGGGCTCGAAAAAGTGATCGTCGAAAGCTGCAGCGAGATCAGATAACCTGCGACGACACCCAAAAGCCCGCCCGCGACGCCCAGGAGCATACCCTGCGTCATAAAAATAATGAGTACGTCGCGGCTTTCATAGCCGACGCTGCGTAAGATGGCGATCTCGCGTTTTTTCTGGTTAATGACGATGCTGAGAATATTATAGATGCCGAAACCCGCGACGATAAGAATGATCGCGGTGAGCATGTAGCGTGTCATGTCCTGCACCTGAAAGACGTCGAGTATCGACGAATTGATTTGCTCCCAGCTTTGTACTTTTGCCGAATCGTCGTTGCTCCACAGCTGCGCTTTGGGTAGCGACTGGCGCACATCGCGCAACCGCACGGCGATGTCTGATATCTGCCCTGGGTTACCCGAAATATTCTGCGCGGTTGTCAGCGCCACGTAGGCGAGGTTGTCGTCGATGGCGCGGTTACCGGTCTGAAACGATCCCGAAATCTTGAACTGCTGTTGGTCGCCTTTACTGTTCACGACCGTTACCGAGTCGCCGTAGCGTAACCCGAGATTTTCGCGCAAACCCTCACCCATGAGAATCTTCTGCCCGTTTTCGGCAAGTTCGCGCAGGGTGCCATGCAGAATGTATTTTTCGAAGAGCGCGACGCGAGCCTGCAATTCGGGTACGACGCCCAGGACACGGCCGTTGCGCGCAACCTTGCCCTTGCGGTAAATAACCGTGACATTGAGCTGCGGTGCAAATGCCTCGACGTCTCTATCTTCGCGTAACCGCCCCATCCATTCCTGCACATTGTCGATGCGCTCATTGTCGCGCCGGCCTGACGGCGGCACGATCCAGAACAGCGCCTCGTTCTTACGGGCGAAGACATGGTCGAAGCTGGTCTCTTCGATGAGGCGCGCTTTCGCAGAGATGCGTACATGCGCATCGTTATTCACCATCTGGTCGAGCAGGTAATCGCGAAAACCAAGAAGGATACCCGAAATAATGATATATGCGGCCGCACCGAGCATAACGCCCAGAAGCGTCAGGACTGTCTGCCGCTTACGGGCCCAGAGCTGGCGCAGCGCGATAAAGATCATTGCGGGTAGTGGAGTGTGTCGCCTTCGGCGATTTCAGAGGAAACAATTTCGACAGCGTCGCCCTGTGTGAGACCGATCTGTACCGGAACCTTCAGTTTCTTACCCGCGCGTGTGATCTGTACTTTGCCTTCGCGTACTGCGCGTAGCGGAGCGACAAAAACATTTTCTTTTTTACCGGCTTCGATGGCGAGGTCAGCCGACATGCCGGGCAGAATTTCGCGCGGCAATTCTTTCGATTCGATTTTTACCATGAACTGTCCATTCGACGGGTAAACCGAAGCCACCAGACCGGCGAAGGTTTTTCCTGGCAGGCCCTCGAAGGCAATCCGCACCTTCTGATTGGGGGCGATGAGCACCGCAGATTTCTCATCGAGCGAGACGGTGATGTATTTACGGCCGAGATCCATGATCTCGAGTACCGGGTTCTGCGGAAAAACCGCTTCGCCTTCTTTGAACGCGACTGTGGAAACAATACCCGCGAAAGGCGCCGTCATGACCGGCACCTGGTCGAACTCCACGAGGCGATCGCCTTTTTTTACCACATCGCCTGCCTTAACATAGAGGCGGGTGATATTCGTGGCGATGCCGATTTTGAGGTG
>JAFLED010000244.1:0-2802 GCA_017302045.1 Spirochaetota bacterium | reverse complement strand
TCTGCAGCATCATGGATGCGGCCGAGTGCGGCGAGATGTCGAGGATTGAAGCTCTGGATGCCGAGCGACAGACGATTGACGCCGGCGTCGCGATAGGCGGCAAAGCGCTCCGCTTCGACGGTGCCGAGACCATAAACGGTGCGCAGTATTGTTGTGCGTTGGAGAGCCACCTGCGCATCACCCGGCCGCGAGCGAATACGGTTGAAAACGAAGTAAGCGGCGACGACTAAAACCGCCGCAACGGCATATTTCCGGTTACCGGCAAAGAGCTGGCACATGAAGTCCATGCGCTAGAAGCGGTGGTGGAAACATGCCGTCAAAAACAAGGCGCGTTCAAATTGGCTTAGCCAATTTGAACTGTGGCGTCCAAAGCGCACGGATGCGCGAGGTTTCCACAAGCCAGGGATGGCGTGTTCAAATCGGCGTTAGCCGATTTGAACTGTGGAAACCATGTTCCCATGCGGGTGTTTGTTTTCATACATGATCTGGTGCAGGTCGCCGATCTCGTCGAACGTAACGGTTTTCGAAAGGCAAGGATCGATACGCTTTTCGAGCACGAGATTGTTGAAGGCCTCAGACTGCGCGTCGTTGGCGAAGTGCGAACCCTGCAGGCGCTTCTGGTGCATCCAGTGGTAGCGCAGGTCGACCGTGGCGTTGTAGCCAGTGGTTCCCGCGCAGATTACGACCATACCGCCGCGCTCGACGACCATACACGAAGTCGGTATCGTCGTTTCACCCGGGTGTTCAAACACGATGCGTGGATTCACGCCTTTGCCGGCGATTTCCCAGATGGCTTTGCCGAAGGAGCGCGCGCCTTTGATCCATTCTGCATACTTCGCTTCGTCTTTCCAGTGTGGCAGCATGCCCCAGTGGTTGAAATCTTTACGGTTGATAACGCCAATCGCGCCGAGTTTCTTGCAATAATCGACCTTGTTTGCTTCAGAAATCACCGCGATGGGTTTTCCACCCATTTCACGTACGATCTGAATTGCCATCGAGCCCAAACCGCCCGCGCCGCCCCAGATGAGCACAACGTCGTCTTTGCGTACGGTGTGTTCGGGAAAACCCATGAGCATTCTATAGGCTGTCGCACCGACGAGCATGTATGCGGCAGATTCTTCCCAGTTGAGGTGTTTGGGGCGGGGTAGCAGCTGGTGTGCCTGCACTTTTGTGAATTGGGCAAAGCTGCCCCAGTTCACTTCATAACCCCAGATGCGGTTCGATGTATGTACGATCGGATCGACTTTGCCGGACTTGATGTCGGCGTTGTTCACGTCCCACATGCCGCAATGGACAACAACCTCGTCGCCGACTTTGACGTTTTTGACATTCGCGCCGACTTTATAAACAATGCCCGATGCGTCGGAGCCACCGATATGAAAACCCGAGGTGTCGTTCTGGTCTTTGCGGTGTACTTCGACCATGTTGAGCGGAATGCCGAGTGCCGCCCATACGTTGTTATAGTTGATACCGGCTGCCTTGACCATGACGAGCGCGTCGTCGGGTCCGATATCGGGTACATCGACGACTTCTTTTTTAAACGCCTTTTTGGGTTCGCCGAAACGATCCTCGCGAATCGTCTGCGCGTACATTTTTTTGGGAACTTCCCCTGTGGGGATAGCTTCATTCAGTTCATAGAGTTCTTTTGCCATGGGCGGGAAGATTTATTAGCGAGACACGGTGTCAAAATGTTTGAATCCTGATCGCAGCAAAAAATGCTTCGATATTGAACGATTTCCATGCAGCACACACAACGTATTTACGAAGACCTCGAAAAGCTCCGCGCCATGATTATCTTCATCTTGCGCAAGCTGCCCGGCAAGCTGAACCGGGTTGCACTGTGCAAGAACCTCTATTATTCTGAGATGCACTATTTCCAGAAATTCGGGAAAAGTATCAGCGGTGTGGATTATTTTCATATCGAGGCCTCTCCCGTGCCGCGGCATTTTAACGAGATTATCGCCGAGATGGTAGCAAAAGAAGAGATTCGGGTCGTGCCGCATGTCGCGCCCGAGGTGATCGAGGGACGGCAGATTATGGTGTTGCGGGGTATGGTGTTCGAAAGCGAGGCCCCCCTCTTGAACGTGCTCGACCGCAACGAACTCAGGGCTGTGCGTATGGTATCTTCGACCTTGCAAAATGAAATGAATTTAGAGACGCGTTATTTTCCGCAGTATTACCAGCATTATGTGCAGACCGGTCTCTATGAAATTATTCCACATGTGACATTTCCAAAACGCCCGCACCTGCAATTCAAGGCCTGGAGCCGCAAGATTTACCGTCTGATGTGGCAATAGGAGGTTGCGCTAGTCGCTGGCGGGCAGGAGGCCCTCCTCGCCGGCGACTGTGGCAGTAGAGCGACAGGATGTCGCATAGTCTGCCACGCGCACGATGCGCTCTCCGTGGCAGACTGGATGTCGCAGCCTCGGTTACGAAAAAATATCTTTTTCGAGCGGCTGCGATAACCATTCGGCTGCAGGCCAGACAACGCAGTCTCTGTGGGTTTTCTTTTGTGCTCCCTCAGCCACGAGTTGAATACGCGTTTTCACGCCTAGCCGGTTGCCAAAGTAGGCAAGCGCGCGGTGCGGATTTATGTCGGCCCATTTGGCTTCGATTAGAGCCACGGGTTTTTTGTCTTTGACGACGACGAAATCGACTTCGTGTTTCTCTTTGTCGCGCAGGTAGCAGAGTTCGTAGCGATGGCCTGTGCCGTCTTGCAGAAAATGGAGACGTTTCAAAAGATGGTTAGCAACTAAATTTTCAAACTTCGCTCCGCCGTCGCCCTCTGCATCACCGTTATCG
>JAFLED010000243.1 GCA_017302045.1 Spirochaetota bacterium | reverse complement strand
AAGGGCCCCGTGAAGAGTAAAAGCAGCGCCACAAAACTCTGCCAGATAAACATCTTGATACTATACCAGATCGTCGCAAGAATATATCCGAACATCTCGGAACCCTTGATCTGGATAGTCGTAATACCCTCGCCCTGCAGAATCTTTTCGACGAGCGGCGAGAGAAAGGGGATCACAATAATCGAGAACAGTGCGAGATAAAGGCGCAGTACCAGCGAGAACATAAAATACAGGATCACCAACTTGAAAATGAACTGGAACAGGTTGTAAAACCAGCGCAGCAGAAAGAACCAGTTCGACGCATCGACCGCGAGCCAACTGGTAATATAACTCAAAACGAAATACCAGAAGACAAAGGAAAGCAGGGCCACAATGCCTGCGGTCAAAATCAACGGAAAAATGGTATATCCCCATAACTTTTTCTGCGAGATATACGAAAAGCTGGCCAGAGGCAGGCTGAAGCCGCGCCCGATACGTTCGAACATGATTCAAGCGGTGAAAGACAGAGCGTCGACGTAAAGTAGATTTTGACCGCAATGCCCGCAAGGGATTGACCGCGCGTTTTCACGCGTATGTCTGCCGTATGCTGAAACGCCTGAAGCCGCTGCTGTGGCTCGTACCGCTGATTCTTGCCGCCTGTACTTACCGCGAGGGTATGCTGAAGAGCACGATTGTTTCGTGGGCACAGGTCTCACCCTATGGTATTACCATGGCACTCGCCTTCTACAGTTCGTTTCTGCTCATCGAACGCGAGTTTCCGCGTGTGGGCCTCAGCGTTAAACTCGGCGATTATATTCTGCTCGCCGGTGTCGTGGGTGGCATCATCGGCGCCAAAGTCGCGTATGTGATTGAAATCCGCAACACGCCTGAGTTCATGCAGGGTTCGCTGTTTTCACACCTGTTTTCGGGTGCCGGGCTTACCTGGTATGGCGGTTTTATTCTCGCCGCGTCGGCGATTATTTTCATTCTCTGGAAAAACAAAGTCAATATTCTGTTCGGTATCGATACGATGACGCCGATGCTTGCGCTAGGCTATGTTTTCGGGCGCTCGGGTTGTATTTTTTCGGGCGACGGTTGTTATGGCGGATTATGCACGTGGAACCTGCCGGCACCGCTGTGCATGACATTTCCCAACGGTGCCGCGAGCTGGCCGGAGTGGCTGATGAAACATTCGGGCGGCAACCCGGCTGCCACCGCGATTAACACACCGTTTTTCGAGTGCTTGTTTTCGTTCCTTTGTTTTCTGTTACTCTGGTCGGTGCGCAAGAAGAAATGGCCCCTCGGTTCGAAATTTTTTCTCTATCTTTTTCTGCACGCGCTCTTCCGCTTCTCGATCGAGTTCATTCGCCTGAACCCGCGCGACGTGTTCGGCGTCTCGCAGGCGCAGTTCTTATCGCTGATTCTGATGGCACTTTCGCTCGGTTACGTGGTCGTCGCTTTCACGCGGCGGTCGCTGGTAGAAAACCGGGCCTGAAAAAACGGAGGGCTTCCTGACCGGGCATACCCTCCTCTACCGCGCCGGAGCCGCCGGCGCAAAAATTGTTCGCCCCGATTCCCGTATCGATCGCCACAATATTGCCCTACTCAAACGCATTGTACGCGCGAGTACAACCCCGGTCAGCCTCGAGATCTATTACCACGAGCCCGCGAAATTATCCGACTGGGCCGAACCGGAAGAATCGGTGCGTTATGTTCGCCTGCGCGGCGGCGAAGACTTTCCCTTTGCCGAACGTATCGCCGCAGCGGCGACAGCAACCGTGGCGGTTTTTGACGCCGCATTACTCATCGCTGCCGCCGATGTCTGGCGTCTGTTGGGGCTCGCGGAGCGCAATGCCGTCGTCGTCGTCGATAGTTTTCGCGCGCGAAGAAATCCGGCCGAGGCACTGTTCAGCTATCTCATGCGCTCGGCCCGCCTCGCGCTAAAAAAATTTCTCTATCCGCAGGGGTCACTGCAGGGCCGCGCCTTTGCGGTCAATAAACCCCTTTTGGCCGCAGCCGCCGGTAGTTTTCGTGAAAAGAAAACCTACGCCGATTTTCTGCAATCGCTGCATGTGCCCGACGCTAACATCATTATCGGCGAGAGTTTCGCCGTCGCCGGTAACTCGACAAATGCTTTGCTCGGCACCGGCGGGGCTACCGTGAATGCCCTGCGCGCCTGGCACCGTGATAAAATTTTTCCGCGCTGGTTCTCAGGTCGATTTCTGCTCTTTCATGTCGCACAGCTCGCCGTCTACTACGGGGCGCTCGTCGCTTTTATCTCTCCGCGGGCAAGTCTGATAGTTTTTCTTTTCGCGGCCTTAATCACGCCGCAGTTTTTTTTCACAAACTTACCGTGGCGCAACCTGCAACGCGTGCCAGCCATATTGGGGGCGCGGTTCTTACTCTATTTTGCCGGCTGATCTCCGGTAGGATCAACCGCCGCGACAGCAGCTTTTAACCGCGAAGCCGCCGGCATCGCCGCAAGCAAAGCTCGCCTCTCTGTGGCCGAAATGTCTTCGGCGAAATCGGGCACGTAACGGGCTCTGAGTCCCGGAATATTTGGCGTAGCGCCGCCGCGCGCAAAGACAAGAAATTCGTACTGCGCGAAGAGCTCTTCGGCGCGGTGCCAGCGCGGCAGTTTTTCAGCCTGATCGCCGCCGATGACCACGATCGGTTTTTGCGCACAGAAGCCGGCCAGAGCGGTCAGAGTATTTACAGTATAGTTAGGCGCAGGCAGCCGGCGCTCCAGAACCGAAATCGCAACCGAACCCGCCGCTACCTCTTGCGCAAAAGCGCGGCGCAACAGGTGAAAGCGCTCGCGGTACGAGAACAATCTCTCGTCGCTGCGCAACGGCGCGCTCGCGGCAGGCATAACAATGACCCGCGCACCGGGTGCGGTCTGTAATATATGCCTGACAATTTTCTGGTGTCCGGTATGCGGCGGGTCGAAAGTCCCGCCGAAGAAAAAAAACTGCTCCGCTGCGGGCGTCAGTTGCGGATCTCTCCGTGACCCATCGCAATATATCTCGTCGTCGTGAGATCTTTGAGTCCCATCGGCCCGCGCACATGCAGCTTACCCGTAGCGATACCGACCTCGGCGCCGAGACCAAATTCACCGCCGTCGTGAAACCGCGTCGAGGCATTCACAAAAACCGCCGCCGAATCGAGCGCATCGATAAACTTCTGCGCCAGCGGCATGTTCTGCGTGATAATCGCCTCGGAATGTTTCGAGCCGTATTCAAGAATATGTTTCACTGCTTCGTCGAGGTTATCGACCATACGCACGCCGATATCGAGACTCAGGTATTCATGACCGAAGCCCAGGTCGTTCAAGAAGGGTTGCACCTGAACGCCGATAGCTTCGAAGTCCTGTATACCACCTGCGTCGCTGTGCAGTGTCACACCTTTCGCCTGCAGCGCCTGCAGCAGCGCTGCGCCATGCGGCCATTCTTTATGAATGAGAAGACACTCCGCAGTATTGCAGACGCCGGGCCGCTGCGTCTTGGCATTGATCACAATATTCTCGGCCATCGCCAGCGGCGCATCTTTTTCGATATAGATATTACAAACACCCTTGTCGTGCTTCACGACGGGTATGAGGCTGTTTTCTGTGACGAATTGAATCAGCGCCTCGCCGCCGCGCGGCACGACCAGATCGATCTGCCGGGTGCATTTCACGAGGTCTACGATCAGGCTGCGTTCGGTTTTTTCAATCAACTGAACGGCAGCGGCGGGTATCTTCTGCGTTGCCAGTGCTTCGTGAAAAATTTTCGTCAGTGCGCGATTACTGTGGATCGCCTCTTTGCCACCGCGCAGAATCGCCGCGTTACCCGATTTAAGGCAGAGCGCGCCAACATCGATCGTTACATTCGGCCGCGATTCGTAGATCAGCGCAACAACACCCAAAGGCGCGCGCACCTTGGTGAGGCGAATACCGCTCGCGAGCGTACGCCCTTCGACGACTTCGCCAACCGGGTCTGGTAAAGCCGCAATTTCGAGCGCAGCCTTACTCATCGACTGAATTACCTTGTCAGAAATCGTCAGGCGATCGACGAGGCTTGCCTCAAGCCCGGTTTCGCGCGCATAGGCGATATCGCGTGCATTCTCGGCCTTGAGCTCGGTGCTGTGTTTTACGAGCAGATCGGCCAGCGCGGTGAGAGCGGCGTTTTTACGCGCAGTCGAAACCTGCCGTAATTCGGCCGAAACATAGAGCGCATCGTCGGCAATCCGCGTTATATAGTCGTTCATTTTTATCTGAGCCGGCCCGCAGGCGAGCGGGTTGGGGGCCCGCGGCCAGATTGATTTCAGTTTGATGGGGTAAATCGAAAATCGAATCTGGCAAATGTCAGAATCACCCGTGACGCTGCGCGAAAAGCTCGTCAAGTTCGGAACCTGGATTTTTCTCGTCTTCCTTTTCGGTATAATCGTCTTTTCGTTCGGCATGCCTGACTTCATGGGCTCGAGCGCCCGTATGGACGCCTACAATGCCGCTAAAATCGGCGGCGAATACCTGACCAAGGCCGAAGTCGCGGAGTATCAGAAGCGCATCGAAGAGCGCATGATGCAAAACATGAAAGGTCTCGACGATAAAAACCGTAAACTCTTCGAAGACATGGCAAAAAGCCGCGCGCTCGACGAGGCCATCGACCGCAAAATCTTCACCCAGATTCTGAACAAAGCGGGGTATGTGCCCGCCAGCTCCAGCGAGGCGAAAATTCTCGCGAATTTTTATAAACGCCAGTTCAGCGAATATATCGTCAATGGCAAACTCGATACAGAACGCCTGAACGAATTTCTCGCACAACGCCGTCTGTCGCTAGACCAGATCGGCCGCAATATGCTGCACGACTACGGCCCGCAAAAGGCATTTGAAATGCTGCAGGCGACAAGTTACGCCTCTGACTTTGCCGTGCTCGATGATATGCGCTTCGCTTCGACGCAGAACTCTTTTAAAATAATCGCGATCGACGCAGGTGCGAAAGACAAATTATTGCGCAGCCGTTTTAATCCCTCAGAACAGGAAATCCAGGATAAATTCAAAGCAGAGTTTCTGAGCAAAGACGCAAAATCAGTACTCGATCAGCCGAAACGCGAGAGCATCCGCGCGACGCTGTTCAACGAAAAACGTGCGGCCCTCGAAAAAGATTTTGCTGCTTCCCTGACGCAGGCCTCGAAGGGCGGCATCGATGCCGTTGCAGCCGCCGCAGGTGCGAAAGCGATAACGGTCGACGACGTCGGCCTGGCAGGTGATCTCGACGCTAAAAAAGGTAAAGACAATGCCGCGGTTACACTTTCACCGCTTTCACAGTCAGAAGTTTTCGTGAAACAACGCCTCGCGGCGCCCGTCGGTCAGATTGTCGGCCCGGTCGACGCCGGCGGATTTACTTACTTCTTCGCCGTCACGGCCCGCAAGAGTACACCGCTGCCGAATGCCATTGCGTATGCGAAAATCGAAAACGGTGCCGGCGAGGCAGCGAAAATCAAAGATCTGCCGAAAGATGTTACGTTTGACAAAACCTTCGAATCGGCGGGTAAGAACAACTATGGGCAGCTTTTAACCGCAGCTCTGGAAATACACCGCAATAGTACCCGCATCATTCGCTACAACAAAGCGAAAGAAACCGCAGACGCGAAACCTTAACGCGTCTGTATAATGATGAGAGCGAGATCGTCGCTCTCGTCACCCGATCCCGTA
>JAFLED010000242.1 GCA_017302045.1 Spirochaetota bacterium | reverse complement strand
TGCCGGCTTTTTCTTTTGCTTCGAAACTACATGCGCGAGCTCGATACCAAAGTTTTTATACTGCGCGCGCGCGCGTATGCGCTCAGCGAACGCAGAATCTTTTTTCATAAACTCATGAACTGCCTCATGCCGTTTGTGATTTTCTGGCTGATTGAAACGGCCTCTTTGTTTTCAGGCGCGGTTATCGTCGAAGCGCTGTTCTCGATCCATGGTCTGGGGTCACTGCTGATCTTTGCGCTGCTACAGTACGATATCCGCCTGATCTTTGCAAACCTCGTCGTCATCGCGGCGATTGTCTACCTGACTTCGATTTTGCAGAATGTTATCGCGTCGCGCCGGGAGACGATCACCTCGTGAAAAAGAACCTGTTGGCGAAAGCCGCGGCGTTGTTATTTTGCGCAGGCCTTATCGCGGCGCTTTTTTTGCCCGCGCCCGCCATCGATCTCGCCGAGGCGTTTCAACCCGTATCGTGGCGCCACCTGCTCGGCACTACCCCGCTCGGCCAATCGGTCGCCGCGCAGATTCTCGCGGGCGCGGGTCAGACGGTTTTTCTCGCCGTCGGCGCCCTTGCGCTCTGTCTCGCGGCCGCGTTGCTTTTGACAGGACTTTCGTTTCTGCTGCCCAGCCCCGCGGCGCGCGCGTATGCGTTTCTGATCGACGCCTGGCTTTCGATACCCGGTATTTTCATCGCGCTTTCGATCGGTTTTTTTCTGCCACAGAGTTTTGTGTCCGTGCTCACGGCACTCGTATTATCTGAGTTTGCCGCCATTCAGAAATTTTTTCTGCAACGCCTCGGTGAGGTGCGCAAGAGCGATTATATCACAGCCGCGCATGTCATGGGTGCCGCCGGCGGGCATACACTCGCCGCGCATGTTTTACCCCGCCTCGGCCGCGATGCGGGCTACTTGTTCTTTCTGACCTTACCTTCGATTGTGCTGTCGCTCGCGAGCCTCGAGTTTCTGGGTGTGCAGACGGGGGCGGAGCGCCTTTCGCTCGGCATGCAGATCGCGATCTATAAAGACTATATTCTGCTCTACCCGCATTTAAGCCTCGCGCCCGTGGCTGCGCTGCTGCTGCTGCTTTTTCTGCTGCACGAGTCGGCGAAACTGGTGCGCGGCAGCGCAGAAAGCTAAACCGCGCCGATACGAGACGTTTCGCGCAGAGCCACTCTGCGCGAATCTGTTCGTACATTTAGCGGTGCGCGGGCAGCTTTGTCTGCAATTTCACTTGCGGCTTCGCCTGTATCTCGCCGCCTGACGCATGCAAGTTTTCGCCGCTTTGGTTATCCTACTTACGCCCGCTGTTGCCCCGCTATTCGCCTGCCCCATCGGCAAAGCAAAAAACACGAAAGAAATTCCGCTGCAGGATGGAATGCTGAAACTCGGCACATTACAGGTCACGGCTAAAAACCAGGACCCTGTCGTTGCGTTCTACCGCGAGAACAAACTCGTCTTTTGTTCAGCAGATTACGACACCTCGCCGGTCGACGCGCGCGCTGTCGCGGCGACTGCCGATAAAGATCACGTCTATGTCGTCTTCACAGCAGACGGCGGCAGCAATCACGCGCAGTCTTTCGCCCGATTCACTCGCGGGGGCTGGCTGCCGTCGTATGGCGCCGGCGGCGGGCCGAAGGTTCTGGTTGTCCTCAAGATACAGAAGGCCGATGGTAAGGCGGTCGCGGGTACGTACCTCACCGCGAAGAAAAAAGACGGCAAGACGAACTCGCTGGCTATCAAAAAAATTCAGTTTGCGAATAACGCGGTTGAGATCAACGCCGATGCGTGGTATTCACCGCTGCAGGTCGACAAGAAACCTTTTGAGTGCTCGGGGTCGTCTCCTTTTGCGTACACGATCCGACTCTCTGCCGACCTGAAGACGGTGCTCGCGGCAAGCGCTCCTGCATGCCGCTAATTCATTTTGCGCATAGGCGTGAGAAGAGAAGAGATAAAAAACTCTACGCCCTGCCCCGCTACACGGTCGGTTTACTGATTACTTTCGCGAGCAGCACCACCAGCCGCCGCGGTGTAAAACGCAGCGACCACGCCAGAAACCAGTTGCGGAAACCATAGATCGTCGACGGCTTTTTGCCGAGCTTGGCGAGGCAGCGTGCAACAACATCGCGCGCCGCAGCCCAGCCTCCGACAGGATTCGACTGCACGTCGCCCGCCTCCTGGAAACCCGTGCGCGTGTAACCGG
This sequence comes from Spirochaetota bacterium, assembly GCA_017302045.1. Classification (GTDB taxonomy): domain Bacteria; phylum Spirochaetota; class Leptospiria; order Turneriellales; family Turneriellaceae; genus Turneriella. The sequence continues at coordinate 3,488 of JAFLED010000242.1, read as the reverse complement.
GCGAAAGAGCGATCACGTCGATGCCCTTGGGTTTAAGTTCTGCCCAGAGCGCTTCACCCAGCATCAGGTTATAGGCCTTTGTGGCGCTGTAATTGGCGAAGTACGGTGTTGGTTGGTAAGCGCCGACGCTCGCGAGAAAAATTATACCGCCGCGCCTGCGTGAAAGCATGTCGGGCAAAAAGGCATGCGTCATCGCCAGCGGCGTGCGGCAATTCAGGTCAACCATACGAATCTCGTTCTGCGCATCCAGCGTATCGAGAGTGCCATGGCTGCCGTAACCGGCGTTGTTGACCAGAAGGCCCACCGCTATCCCCTTCTGCTGCGTTTGCTGGCGCAAAATATCTGCCGCATCTTGGCGCGTGAGATCGAGAGGTATGGTAATCGCCTCAATCGCATGTTTTTGCCTTAGCTCAGAGGCAAGTGCATTGAGTTTATCGGTCGAGCGCGCTACGAGAACTAAATTCATGCCTTTCGCGGCAAGCTGCCGCGCGAACTCTGCGCCGAGGCCTCCCGATGCGCCGGTAATGAGCGCCGCACCGCCAAACCGTTCTTTCCAGTTGTTATTCATGATTTCCTCAGTGCGTGGAGCGTCCACAGACCCGCGAGAAATTCAAAACCCGCAAAGGCGAGTAGTATCACCGGCGCGCCGGCGAGGGCGACAAGACCGGCAAAAAGCGCGAGTTGCAGAGTTCGGCCTTCGACGCTCAGGCGGAAAAACACCGTGTTGTTGAGCAGCGCATTGCGGATATAATAATAGCTGAGCACGAGTACAGCAATGCCTACAACCCGCACCCAGATTTCGATGGCGGGCGCGAGGCCAACAAGCCGCAGCAGAACATTCGGCATGATGAGCAGTATTAACCCCTGCCCCAGCATGTAGAGGCCGAAAACAAAGACTGTAATCGCAGGTTTTGTCATGTCATACTCCTAATAATTGATTTATTTGCGCGACGTAGTATTCGGCGCGCCGCTCGGCAAAAAGATCCAGAATCAGCATAAAGGCAGACTGAATGATGAACCCGTGTCCGGCGCTGAATACAAAGTCGTTATGATTAAAGAAATACGTCAGCAAAATACCGCTCGCGAGCAGAAGTATTTCGACGAGCTTATAGATTGCAAAATTTTTATTCACAGTGTCCATACGCTTTAATTCGGCGTTGCGAAATTCAGCCGGGGTTTGCTGCATTTGCGCGGTCAGTGTTTTGAGCTGCGCGTCGGTTCTAAAGTAGACCGAACCACCGACCACGATCTGAATTGCCGCGACAGCAACGAGCGGCACAGCCATACCACGCCAGGCGGGCGCCGCGCGCCAAAGAAAAATCGCCGTGGCAGTCGCCGCGACACCGACTAGCATGAAGAGCAGGCTCTCGCTCTTTTCTGCGCCGAAGTATTCGGCCATTGCCTTCGCCATAGTGTTCTGGTTCATACGGATTGTTACTGCCCCGGCACCGCCACCGCGAGCGGTCTGAAGCGAAAGAGATGATACGGCGCCCGCGAGCGGATATGCGATCTCGATTCGAGCACAATATCGGGTATCGCGCTGTCTGCGAGATAGAGCCAGCCGTCGGGACCGAAACTCAAGCCGTCGGCCCACCGAATGCGGGCATCGCGCACATAGGTCTTGAGTTTGCGCTCTGTGTCAATGACCGCGACGCCATTGTGCTCCACATCGGTGAGATAGATATTACCTTTGGCATCGATCGAGATACCGTCGCTCAGAATTTTTGGCGCGTAGTTTTCGATACGTGTGCCGAGAGTCGCATCATCGAGGCTGGTGTTTACCAGGTCTGCGGTACGGATGCGGAACAGCGAATCGTGTACCATGGCACCGAAATAAATCCACTCTCCGTTAGCGTCGATGGTAATCGAATCAGCACCCGGTTTCATCGCGATCAGGCCACCCAGTCGCGCCATCGGGCCATTGTATGCCTGAATAATAAAATTCTGCGGTGAAAGAGACGCATGTTTCTCGAGCAGGCGTCGCGCGGTCTTGGTGTCGGTATCGTAAACCACGAGTGCGGGACTTTTGCCGAAAAAATTGACATCCGCAATGAAAACATAGCGGCCGTCGGGTGAGATCACGAGATCTTGCAGATATGAGAGGCGCGGAGCGATAGTTCGCGGAAAGTCATACCGGTGCATTAAGCTGCCATCGGTGACAGAAAAGGCCAGCAGCCGCGGCTGACCGAGGCCATTGTCGGCGTGGTCGATGGTCCACAACCGGTTTTGGCGATCAATGCGGATACCCTGCGGTGCGTGAAATAGCTGCTGCGATTTCTCATCGGGAAAAGCGACCATCTCGCCCCGCACAATCTCAACAACCTTAGGGCCGGTCGGCTTTGATTCGGGGTGAATGGTGATAAAAATGCGCCCCGTCGCTGAGACGGCAATATTACCGGGTGGTTCGCTGAGCGTCGCAATCAGCTCAAGCGAGGCATTACCCTGCTGATCGCGCGTCGAACGATCGGGGAATTTTTCGCCGCCTCCATAACGAAAACGCAGCACAAGCGCGAGGCCTGCCAGTAGCAGAACGACACTCACCAAAAGACGACGGATCCATTTTACGGACGGAACGTTCATTCCGTATTCGCGCCGTCAATCCTTTTGTCAGTCACGCGCCGGCCCGCACCATGACCCAGCAGGCGTCGACGATGGCCGCAACCTGCGCCTTCTTAAACGAAACATGGCGGTCTTTGAAGACACCGGTTATCGCCCCGAGCACCAGTGCAATCACAAGCGTCGGCGGCAGATTGCGCAGCTCACCCGCGTGGCGGCCTTCTTCGAGAAACCGGTGCAGGCCACCGTGCAGGCTGTCTTCAATCTTTCGGCTGGCGGCGTTCAGGTATGGCTCATGGTTATGTAATTCGAGAAAGGCGAATTCTGCGGGATGCTCGAGCGCAAAGTGCAGCGTGCCTGTGCAATAATGGCGAAACCTTGCTTCGAAATTCTGGTGCGCTTCGGCTCCCGCGAAAATCGCATCCTGCATCCGCTGCTTGCAGCGCTGGAAAAGCGAATTCACCAGTTCTTCTTTATTCTTGAAATAGCGGTAGATTGTCCCGGTGCCCACTTTCGCCTGGTCGGCGATCATCGGCACCGGCGTCGCGTCGAAACCCTGCTTATTAAAGAGGCGCAGGGCCGTGTCGAGTATGGCCTGCAGCTTTTCGGGGTCGTGCGGCGTTTTGGCCTTACGCATGGTGTGTTGCGACCCAGCAAAAGCAACCGGGCGGCAAGTTAAATCGTGGGGGATGCGTCAGGCACGCATGACTCATAACATTCTTCAGGCCGGAACATCCGCTGGGCAAACATCGACCATGTCTGAAAAGAGCCCAGGTAATAAAAACGGTAAAATTGGCATCGGCTTTTTGACTCAAGCGTACAGGTAAAGCGCAGTGATTTTACCGAATCGAAAGACTTCTATCGTCACACAACTATCCCTTCTGTTTCTATCGCTGGCTGTTGTTAACCTGATCGTGACCTGGATATTTTCC
>JAFLED010000241.1 GCA_017302045.1 Spirochaetota bacterium | reverse complement strand
TTTCACGACGCGGCCGTCTTTGACGTCGAGGCAGGGTATGATTCTGAGCGCATTCATGTTAAGTCGCCGCCCGGATAATCTTGATATATGGCGTGCGCCCAAGCAGGTCTTGATGCACACGACCCAAGCGATCGCGGAATTTTTTCTCGCGCGAAGCCTCGGCAACGCCCGCCACATCGGCAGCAATTTTAGCGGCCTCGGTGAAAAGCTCGCGCTCGATACGCTTTGTCAGCGCCTGGCTCATGACACCGACATAGCTTAACTGGTTGAGCTGAAAGCGGTCGGCTGCGATCAGGGCAATGCAGATGCCCTGCCCGCCCATATGCACCCGCTCGCGGTAAATCGTATCTTCGAAGTGCACTTCGCCCGGCTCGACGAGGCAGGTCTCATCGGGTACCGATTCGACAAACTCGGGTTCGTCGCCCAGCGCATAGATTTTATGCTCTTCGGTCAAATTGACTTTAACTTTCTTGTCGCTGATAAACTGCAAGAAAGAGGTAAAATGCAGCGGGTCGCCGTGCACCGGCAGAATAGCGCGCGGTTTCAGATAACCGATCAGTTTTTCAATATCGCCGCGCCGCCCATGCCCCGACGCATGCACACGCACATCGCCCGAAACACCGATAACATGCACTCCTTCAGCAGCCGCCAGGTTAAGGCATTCATAAATGCGGCCCTCGTTGCCGGGAATCATGCTCGCCGAATAGATCAGCGTATCGTCTTTTTTCAGCCGTATCTTCGCCATCGTACCATGCGTCAGGCGCGAGAATGAAGAATTGGCGTCCGCCTGGCAACCGGCCACAAGCCAGAGCGCATTTTGGCTCGTAAACGAAGGCTGTTTCATCAGATGCAGCGGCTGCGCCACTTCTTTCGACTGGAATGCGGCTTCCCATTGCGCCTTCAGCGAGCGGCCGAGAAACCCGATCGGACGCCCCGCGCGCGCGGCGGTCTGTACGAGATTTTTGATGCGTTCGACCTGCGAAGAGAATGTAGTCAGAAAAATGCGGCCCTTGGTTTTTAGAATCAGCTTCTCGAGCGATTCATCCACCTCTTTTTCGTCGGCGGTCTCGCCGTCGTGCAGCGACCCCGTAGAATCGACAAACAGAAAATCGACCGGCGCAAATTTTTTGATCTGCGCGACCTTGTGCCGCACCTCGGTACCCTTGAGCTTGAAATCGCTCGAGAAATAGACACGTTTTGTCTCACCCGCAACCTGCGCCTCGAGCCCCACCGAAAAGCACTGCGGAATCGAGTGCGGCATAAAGAATGTGAAAACGTTGAAATCACCGATTTGGTGCTCGCTGTTCTGCTCGATGAGGTTGAACTTCCAGCGCGCGGGGTCGATCGCACGGTCTTTCAGGCGGTTGGTCAACAGCGCGGTGGTAAAGGGCGAGGCATAGAAGGGCGTACCCGGCGGAATCACCTCGGCTAAATGCGGCACGGCGCCGATGTGGTCTTCATGCCCATGCGTTAAAAAAATCGCCGACGGGGGAAATCCCAACAACAGTTGCCGGTTGGGCAGGTTTTTATCCATACCCGGGGTGTGGTGATTCGCAAAGCCCGAACCGCAGTCAACCCAGATCGTGGTGCCTGGGTGCACGGATGCACCGGGGTCGGCCGAGCCAGGGATGGCGGAAGGCCGACCATTCAGATGAAAAACCGTGAAGTTCGTACCGAACTTACCCACTCCGCCGCCAAAAGCGAAATAGAGCCGCTCGCGCCTGAGGCGGCGGGGGTAATCGAGAATGCCGGCGGGATCAGCGCTTACCTGTGGAACCAAATTTCCCCTCTCCGCGTGCGGTCTCTGAAAGTTCCGCTTCTTGCCATTCGATATTATAGGTTTTTTCGAGAAGCAGCTGCGCAATTCTGTCGCCGTGTTTGATGGTATAGTCTGCGGGCCCGAGATTAATGAGCGGCACGAAAATCTCACCGCGGTAATCGGCGTCGATGGTGCCGGGTGTATTGATGGGAGTGAGCCCGTATTTCACCGCCATGCCCGAACGCGCGCGTATCGAGATGTGATAACCGGGCGGAATTTCAACCGATAAGCCAGTCGGTACCGGAGTGATTTTGCCGCGCGCGATGGTGAGATCTGCGGCGAGACAGGCATGCACATCGTAGCCCGCAGCATGCTCTGACTGGCGCGCGGGTAACGCGGCTTCTTGCTGAATGCGCCGGAATTTTATGGATATTGTGGACACGAAACTGAGGTAGTTTTCGGAAATCGGTCAGGGCGTAAAATCATAAGGAAACTCAGTGCAATATCCGGGGTTTGGGGATAACGGGTACGGTTATCTTCGGCGGCTGGGGCGCGGCGCCGAGTTTCGGCACAACCGTGGCGGTGCCGGAATACTTCTTGCGGTATGACTGCACAAAAGAATCGCTGTAGCCAGCGGCGATGGCCTCTTCGACAAGGGCCAACGCCTCGCCGGGTTGATTGCGTTTTTCGCCCAGAAGAAAACCTTTCCAGAAAGCAGATTGTGCGGCGACCGTTGGCTTCTGCACAGTCGATGTGCTTAACCTACCCTTATCAAAAGCCGCAAGCGCTTCGTCGAAGCGATCGAGATCCATCAGCGCGCGGCCCTGGTTCGCAAAACTCTCCTGATACTCGGGAAAGCGGGCAGCCATGTATTCGTAGGTTTTGATTGCCGCAGACAGATCTTTCAACTGCCATTGCTGTACAGAAGCCAGACGGTTATAAACCCAGGCTTCTGTCGGCAGCGGAATAAGCCTCAGGGTGTAATCCTGCATTTTTTGGAAATCTTTCAAATCATGCGATGCGTGCGAGGCAATGAGCAGAGCATCACGCTGCGCCGGAAAAAGCGCGAGTGCCGACTCGGCCGCAGTGAGCGCTGCGCGGTAGTTACGCTTCTGCCAGTAAAGATCGCTCGCCTGCACCGCGAGACGCCGCGCTTCTTTGCGGTTTTCAGGGCTTACCTGCGCTGCGGCATTTTTGTTTTCGCGGATAAGGTCGTTAGTCAGGTAATTGGGTTGGCGCTGCAGATAATTCATATTGGTATAACTATTCTCTGCCGGTTCATTGCCGGGCAAAGAATTCTGAAATTGCCAGAGAAAATAATCCATCTGTCCGTTACCGCGCCAGCCGGGAAATTTCCCCCGGTTCTGCGGTAAAAACCCGTGCGTCACGGGAAATTTGTGCATTGCCTCTACATCGTGAAAAAATTCGTGCATGTATCCGAGCGGTGCATCGACGCTGCTCCAACCTGCGGGAAAACTCACATAACCGCGCAGCGGCGTATAGAGCTGGTAGGGTATACAAGGATAATTGCTGGCACCGCCATTCGCGGTTTTTGCCACGCCTGTTCCCGCCCAGAATATCCAGATCGTATCGGCGCGCGACGCGGCCTCGCAGAAATCGGCGGCAATCGCGTCGGGCAAAGAATCGAGTTCCGGAGTGCGTACCTCTGAGCCCTCCCAAAAATCACGCTTCACCTCGGTCAGCACCGTATCGAGCTCTTTGAAACTGAATTCGAGAGTGAGGCGACCGCCACTCATCGCTTCGACATATTTCTGCAATACGCGCATGAAAAATTCGGAGCGTTTTTTCTGGAAATCGGTAATTTCATCTTCGGCGACGATATGCTCACCATTGTGCGCGATAAAATCAAATTTACCGCGCTTGAGGTAATAGACCTGCACGCGATGGACATATTCCGGTTTCTGCCCGCTTTGTTCGGCGGCGAGCCGCGCACCGGCGATTTTTTTCAGATTCGCCACCTCTGCTGATTTTTCTATCCAGTCGCGGTGTGCGGCGCTGCGTTTACCAACGGCTTCTGCTTCAGAATAATGATCGACCGCTTCCTGGTAGCGCCCGCCGACCATCGCCTCATGACCCAGCCAAACTTCGGAATGCAGTTTCGCTTCGTTCAGTGCAAAGATGTTCGTACCCGGCTTGAGTGCAAAGCCACGGTCAGCAAGTGCGACAGATTCCGCGAAGCGCCCTTCATCGCGTTTGCAGATTGCATGGTAACCTAAAACATACAGGGCCTCGTCGGTATTTTCCTGCCTCTGCGTTGTGACGCGCAGTGCAGAGTTGAACGATGTATCGGCCTCGCTAAAACGCCGGGCGCGGCAGAGGGCAATAGCATGCTCCCGCAGTGTATATGTTTCGTTATTGCCGCCTTGCGAGAGCGCGCGCTCGTAATACGTCATCGCGGTGGCGAGATCTTCCCAATCACGATAGAGAGAGCCCAAACGCGTCGCATAATAGCCACCATCGGGATAGATTTCTTCGGCCTTCACGAACGCCGCAACGCCTTCGTCGAAACGTTTTTGTTGAATGAGGCGATCCGCCTTTTGCGCCAGGGCCATCGCTTTATTCCAGCGATCGTCGGCGTTTAAAGTAAAGGTGATGAGAACGGAAATAATCCACAATTTGCAAGCGAAACCGCGGAAAGCGGGCATAAGTCAATAAAAAAGCCCCTTGCGGGGCTTTGGCGAATGTGCGGGGCATAGCCCCGAACATAAGGTTAGCAACTGTACGTCGAAAGGAATTCGAATGGATGCGGGCGTGCTTCCCACGGCCATATCTCCGATTCGAACTTCAGTTCTTTATAGGTGTCGATGAATTCTTTTGTGAATACACCGCCCTGCTCAAAGATACCGCGGTTGGTGAGCATGGTCTCCACAGCTTCACGCAGCGTGTGAGGCATCTGCTGGATACCCTTCTCGCGGATTTCGTCGAGCGACAGTTCGAACAGGTCTTCTTCCATCGGCTTGCCCGGATCGATTTTGTCCTGAACACCTTTGAGGCCCGCCATCAGCATCGCTGCAAAGCAGAGGTAAGGGTTCGAAGTTGAATCGGGGAAACGGAACTCGACGCGCTTCGCTTTCGCACCCGATACGAACGGGATACGGCACGAGGCCGAACGGTTCTGCGCAGAATAAGTAAGGATCGAAGGAGCTTCGAAGCCCGGGATCAGGCGCTTATACGAGTTGGTCGAAGCGTTTGAGAACGCCGCGATTGCACGCGCATATTTCAGAACGCCACCGACATAGTTAAGAGCTGTGTCGCTGAGATCCTGGTATTTGTTACCGGCAAAGGTATTTTCACCGCCTTTCCAGATCGACTGGTGTACGTGCATACCGTTACCGTTGTCGCCGAAGAGGGGTTTAGGCATGAATGTCGCGGTTTTGCCATGGCGCTTCGCCACGTTTTTCACGACATACTTCAGCTTTTGTACGTTATCGGCAGCTTCGATGAGTGTACCGAATTTCACGCCAATTTCACCCTGAGCCTGCGCCACTTCGTGGTGAACCACGAAAGTTTCCATGCCGATCTGGTGGAGCGTCTTCACGATCTCTGCGCGGATATCGACCTGTGAGTCGCGCGGTGAAACCGGGAAATAACCGCCTTTCGTACCGGGACGGTGACCGAGGTTGTGGCCGTCGTTGTATTGTGCCGTAGCGGTGTTCCAAGCACCTTCGTTAGAATCGATCTCGTAATACTGGCAGTTGATGTCGTCGCGCACACGAATCGAGTCGAAGATAAAAAATTCGTTTTCAGGACCGAAATATGCGGTGTCACCGATACCTGTAGACTTGAGGTATTCAAGAGCTTTCTTGGCGATGGAACGCGGGCATTTTTCGTACATGGTCTTCTTGTAGATGTCATAGACATCGCAGAAGATAACGAGAGTCACATCGGCCGTGAAAGGATCGAGAAACGCACCTTCCATATCGGGAATGAGTTGCATATCTGACTGGTTAAT
>JAFLED010000240.1 GCA_017302045.1 Spirochaetota bacterium | reverse complement strand
ATCCGCAAAGCCCATGGTTAGTCCGCGTAACAAAAAATCGAACACGAAGATCGACTTGGTGCGGTCGATCTGAAACTTCTCCAGAGCGTCTTTGTCGACCGCGGTGCGCCAGCCATTGAAGACATACTTTGCTTCTGGTGCATTCATTTTCTCGAGGATCTGAGCCGTGGAGATACCATAGCGCTTTTCAATCGGCAAGAGAAAACCCGGATCTTCCATGTCCTTGAGTACCAGACCCCAGGTACCAATCAGCTGCCCCGTTTTATGACGAACGCCGCAAACCCGGGCGCGGTGAAAGAACCCGGCACTCGCATTTTCGATCTCGTGAGGGGGTATTGAATAACTACCATCGGTAAAGGCCTGATTAAAGACCTTGAGAATAAACGCGTTAAACTCGGGGATTGTCTCCGTACCCAGAAGCCAGAGCTCTAAATCGTCGCGCGCATCGATTCTTTTTGATGTTTTGCCTGAAATTTCAGCCTGCATTGTCGCCATAGAACCTCCCAAGATTTTAAATTTTGGCTACCTGCCGCTGAGGCCAAGTCCAAAATCTTCTTATGCTTGACCATTTACCTACCGTTAGGTATACAGTAAACATGTTCTCGTTTGCCGAAGAGAATTCGACGCGTATTCGTATCCTGAATCAGGCAGGGCAATTGTTCTATAAGCAGGGTTTCAATAATACCGGCATGGAACAGATTACGAAAGTAACCAAACTGACAAAGCCCTCGCTCTATTACCATTTTAAGTCCAAGAACCAGCTGGGTCTCGCCTATCTCGAGATGCAACAAAAAGGGTTCCATCTGTTTCTGAGCCGGCTGCAAAGCCGCAGCGACACCTTCGAAGATTACGTGGTATCCTGGGTGCACTCGCTGCGGCATCTTGCGCGCAAAGATAAATTCTTTGGTTGCCCCTTCTCGGTATTCGCCAGCGAGGTGCCGGCCGAAGACCGGCCATTCTTCGAACCGCGGCTGCGTGAGATTGAGCGCGGCTGGTTGGCATTTCAGAAAGAAGTCGCGCTCGAATTCGGCTTCGATGCCATGGAGGCAGAAGAAGTCGCGCGCAAAATGATGATTGCTTATACGGGCTGTGCGATGCTGTACCGGCTAACGCACGATGCGCGTTACCTGACAGACCTCGAAAATCACTTGCGGGCGCTGGCGCATAGTTAAAGCCACCCCATCGGCCACGGGCACTCACATTCGCATACGCATGACCACAGGCAGGGTCGCTCCGCGCAAAACCTGCTCATTGCCCTCTTTCTGAATATCGGCTTTGCCATCATCGAGCTCTTCGGCGGCCTTTATACCAATAGCGTCGCCATACTTTCCGATGCTCTGCACGACTTCGGCGATGCCCTGTCGCTAGGGGTTGCATGGTATCTGCAGAAGGTCTCACAGAAGCCCCGGGACAGCTATTATTCTTATGGCTATAAACGCTTTTCGCTGCTGGGGGCCCTGGTCGTTTCCAGTGTACTGATGATCGGTGTCGCGCTGGTCATCCGGGAATCGGTGATGCGGCTGTTACATCCGCAACCTGCAGATGCACGGGGGATGCTGGTGCTCGCCGTTTTGGGCATCGTGATCAACGGGTTCGCGGCACTCCGCGTCAAATCGGGATCTTCGCTCAACGAACGCGCGGTTTACCTGCATCTGCTCGAAGACGTTCTCGGTTGGATTGCCGTTCTCGTCAGTAGCATACTCATGTTTTTCTTCAATCTACCCATACTCGACCCGTTGATCTCGCTCGGTATTGCCGTATTTATTCTGTTCAATGTCTTTAAAAACCTGCGCAGCGTGGTCAAAATACTGCTGCTCGAGGTGCCGCAGCATCTGAAGTTGGCAGAGCTTGAGGGCAAGATACGGCAATTGCGCGGCGTTAAGGCTGTCGAGGATATGCACGCCTGGACGCTCGACGGCGAAAACCATGTCATCACCCTTCAGATCGTTGTCACGGGAAAAGAGAGTTTTCGCGCCCTGGCGAAAATGAAACGCGAGATTCGCGGGCTCATCGCCGCCGAGGGTATTTTGCACAGCACGATAGAGTTCTGTGCAGGCAAAGAGGATATCCACCAGCACCATTGAGCTATATTCTCTTTACATAGCTAGCCGGGGTTTTAGTTTCGTGCGTGCGACGGATATTAAGCTTTGCGATAGCGCTGGGATTCGCGGCCGACATCGCGGCCCGGGCCGGGGGCGGTGGCAGCTACAGGTCATCGAGCAGTTCGGGTTCGTCGCGCTCGTCCAGTTCTTCGAGTTCTTCTTCCAGCCGGTCGGGTTCATACAGCTCTTCCGGTTCTTCGTATAAGTCTTCAGGTGGCTCCTCGGGGTCTTCGTATAAATCATCTGGTAGCAGCTCATATTCGGGTAGTAGCTACTGGTCTCTGACAGATGCGACGCAATCGGCGCTCAGCATAGACTTACGCCGGCCGGGTTTTGCGGTGGTTCGCGAAACATTTACCATGCCCGAAAAGAAACGCAAAACCGGTGAATATATGCACGGCGTCTTTAAGCCTGCTTCGCCTGCACGCTACATTACAGGCAGCTACGAAAAAGAGAAAACCCGCAAGTTTCGCAACACCGTGAACCTTATGTACTTTGAGTTTGCTCCGCCTAAAGCCACGCCGGCACCAGATGAAACAATTGCCTTCGAGGTGACCTATGCCGTCGCGGCGACACCCACGAACGATGGCGCGATGCTCGAGATAGACCCCGAATGCCCCGCGTCACGGCTGTGTAATTTGACGCTGCTCATCAATGCTGACGACAGCGTAACGTACGACCGCAATAAAAAAGATGGAAAAGCCGAGCCATTAAGCCCCCTTACCGGCCCCGAAATCAAAATGGATACGGCTATATTACGCAGCACAGGCCGCATCTACATACACTTGAGAGGTAATGCCGCAAAAGAAACCGCGAGAAAGAGCTGGGCAGAAGCGAAGCTACAAACAGAGACGCTAACATCGATTCGTCTCGAAGCAGATGCTTCGGCGCATTTACGAACAGATATCACTTATCAGAAGCCGTTTAGCGGTGCAATAATTTCTGCCCTGCCGCAACCCGACGAGAAAACGCAGAGCGAAATGCGGATCCGCGGCACAGAAAATCTGCAAAGGGTCGTGCTGGATAGCTATTCGGCAACCCGCAGCGAACTCAAAGGTAATCCGCCCTATTACGCTTATTCGGCGCGCAATCTGCCCGGTTCACAGATTGAAAAGAATAAGATCGTGTTACCCATCCCGGCTCTGAGTAATCGCCATGCAATCTATGCCAGCCGAAAGCAGGAGTACATCGAATACATAACATATCATAAGCAGATTCATCTGAGTACCCCCAAGGGCATGAAATTCAAGTACAGCCTCATGGAATGCGACGATGCCACGCGCAGCGGTTGCAGTTACACAAGACCCGTGCCTTTCAGCGAAGAAGTTCAAGACGGAGGAGCCATTCTGATTCCCGCGGAGGCACAGGTAGCGGGTCTTTGGCTACTCGAAATACAGGCAATCGAGGGAAGTTTTACAAAACAGGGTTTCCTGCAGAGTCTGGCATGGTCATTCGGGAATTACCACACCCTCGGCAAATATCCGCGCTGGGCTTTTTGGTTTTATTTCCTCTCGCTTCTGGGCGGCCTCATACTCGGGATTGTTTTTTTCAGCAAACTGGGTAAAATCAAGCGCGCGAAACTGGAACGCAGAAAGGCCGAAGACGCCGAGAAAAATGCGATTGCAGGGATTCTGAAGCGCGATCCAGGTTTCGATGCGGAAAAATTTAAAGAACGCGGCCGGCTGATCGCAGAAAAAATTCAGCATGCCTGGAGCGCGGGCGACATGCGCGCTTGCCGGCGTTTTCTCTCACAGGGTGTCTACAACCGCTTTCGTATCCAGTTGAAAATCATGCGCGATTTCGAGAAACGCCAGAATGCAATGGCCGATTTCCGCATTCTGGGCTTCCATATCCACTCTCGGCAGAGCTCAGGCCCCTACGACGCGCTCGTCGTTCGTCTCGATGCTGAGGCAAGAGACACTATGGTTGGCGTCGATTTAACCGCAGATGCTGCACAAAAAGCGGCGCGCAAGGCGCCTCTGAATGGTTTCGTCGAGTATTACACGTTCATGCGCCGCAAAGACGCGAAAACCGGAGAAGGCTCCGCTATAGATAATTGCAGTAAATGTGGCACACCTTTCACCGGCGAAGGCGAGATCACAAAGTGCAAAAGCTGCGGCGCGGTGATGGGGTCAGGCACTTATGACTGGGTACTTGCAGAAATCACCCAGGAAATCGAGCACAGCAAGGGGCGCCGCGCGGGCGTGAGTAAAGATGTCAGCTCTGACCGCATTGAAGACCGGGCCTCGTTCGTCTTCTGGCGCGACACCCTGGCTACGCTAACCGGAAAAAAAGATTACCTGTTGCGCGATGCGACGGAAAAATATACCGCGCAGGATATTCAGCAAACCACGTTGAGTGACATCGCGGTAGGCGCAGCAGATCTTGAAGAATATAACAGTTCTGATACGACGCTGACCGCCCAGGTGCGCATTAAGTGGTCTGCAAAGGCGGCGGGCGAAAGCGAGATCAGACACAGGCAAACCGTACTCAGCCTTACCGCCGCCCCCCAGGATAGCGAAGGCGCAGGCTTTGCCGACCATAGCTGCGCTGGCTGCGGAGCCCCCCTGCCCGAAACGGATGCAGAGGCCTGCTCGTATTGTCGGTCGCCGATACAGGGCAAGAATAAAGACTGGCTCTTAGATAAGGTCAAGACGACCGTCGAATAATGACGCCTGCGCGCAAAGTTATCCCATTAGCCGAAAAGATCGGTGAAGGCGTGCTCGGCCTGCTTGAGGCACTCGGCGGTTTTGCAATATTCGCCGGGCAAACCTTTCGGTTTGTTTTCGCAAGGCCCTTCGATTTTCGCAACCTGCTCTACCAGATGGGCGAGATCGGTGTGAAGTCGATTCCCGTGGGTGTAGTCAGTTCTTTCTTCGTCGGCATGGTGATGGCGTTGCAGCTCGGCGGCCCCATGGAGCAGCAGATTCAGGGGATATCGACCTTTATGGGCGGCGGTATCTCGCTCGCAATGGTGCGCGAACTGGCGCCGGTACTCACAGCGGTGCTACTTGCGGGCCGTGTCGGATCGTCCATCGCGGCCGAGGTCGGCACGATGAAAGTGACGGAGCAAATCGACGCATTATCGACGCTGGCGACGAATCCTGTGCATTATCTCTCGGTGCCGCGTTTTATCGCGGCATTGTTTTGTATTCCGATGATTACCGTGATGGCAATCGTCGTTGGTGTTTTTGGCGGGGCACTGATCTCCAATATTAGCCTCGATATTCCCTACAATCTTTATTTTGATTCGGCGCGCACACTGGTGCGCAGCAAAGATCTCATTTCAGGCGTGGGCAAGACTTTCTTTTTCGGCGCAGAGATTGCGCTGATATCGTGTTTCTCCGGTTTTCGCGCGCGTGGTGGTGCCGAAGGCGTGGGCCAGGCGACGATTCAGGCGGTAGTTTTTTCGTTTATGCTGATCATCGTCTCAGATTATTTTATCACCTATATTTTCCAGTTATTCGGGTTGTGAGCGGATGACCCACGTCCGCCTCGAAAACATTGCCAAGAGTTTCGGAGACAAACATGTCCTCAAGGGCGTCGACCTGGATATCCAGCGCGGTGAAATCATTTATATTATCCTGTTCGAGCATAAACACCTTGTCGCCCAGACCAATGCCCAGTGCACCGCCCGAGGCGCCT
>JAFLED010000024.1:19234-23019 GCA_017302045.1 Spirochaetota bacterium | reverse complement strand
TTCACGAAAGCGGCGCACGAGATCGGGGTTAGCGATAAAGAGT
This sequence comes from Spirochaetota bacterium, assembly GCA_017302045.1. GTDB lineage: Bacteria > Spirochaetota > Leptospiria > Turneriellales > Turneriellaceae > Turneriella. The sequence continues at coordinate 22,976 of JAFLED010000024.1, read as the reverse complement.
TTACCGAAGGCAACGGCGTCGGCCTTGCCCGAAGCGACGAAATCTGCAGCGCTTTCGAGAGTGAATTTTTCATTCGCAATATACGCACCGCCGAACTCGCGCCTGAACTCGGCGCCAAGGTGGCCTTCGCCAACATAGTCGCGCGTGCAGATAAACGCGATGCCGCGCTTTTGTACCTCGCGCGCAACATACGAAAAAGTTTCTTTCGGATTCGAATCACCCGCCGAATTCGAATCTCCTTTCGGCGCCAGGTGTAATCCCACACGGCCCGCCGGCCACACGCTCAGGGCTGCGTCGACAACTTCGAGCATGAGGCGCGCGCGGTTTTCGAGCGAGCCACCATACTGGTCGGTGCGTTTGTTCGAACCGTCTTGCAGAAACTGGTCAAGCAGGTAGCCGTTCGCGCCGTGTACTTCGACGCCGTCGAAACCCGCGCGCTTCGCGTTTTCTGCGCCTTTGCGGTACGCTTCGACGATGCCGGAAATCTCAGAAATTTCGAGCGCGCGCGGCGTCACATAAGCCTTCTTCGGCCGCACAAGGCTCACATGCCCCGCGGGTTGTATCGCACTCGGCGCTACGGGTAAGGCACCGTTCAGGTAAATAGGGTCTGAAATACGACCGACATGCCAGAGCTGCAGCAGAATTTTGCCACCCTTCGCATGCACAGCGGCCGTAATTTTTTTCCACGCCTCGGTCTGCTCGTCAGACCAAATGCCGGGAGTGTCGGGATAACCCACACCCATCGGCGTGACGGCCGTTGCCTCGCTGATAATGAGACCCGCCGTCGCGCGCTGCGCGTAATACTCGGCCATAAGCGCATTCGGCACACGGTCATCGACGGCGCGGCAGCGCGTCAGCGGCGACATGATGATGCGGTTTTGGAGTTCAAGATCGCCGATTTTAACGGCATCGAAAAGTGTTGGCATAGGCATAGAGAATACAAAATTAAAAAAACACAGGCGAAAACTCGCGCGACGTAAAAAATAGCTGCCGCGGACTTTTCTGCTTATGTTACGATGCGCGTTCATGAAACGCGCGGCTTGTCTTTTCAGCCTGTGTCCCCCGGCCATTATGTCGCATGTATTCACGCTTCAAGGCGTTTATTTTCTTAACGGCGCTTATCTTCGGTGTCGTCGGATTAATCGCTTTTCTGCAAGGCCGCGCGAGGGCAGATAAACCGCTTTCAGGACCTATCGCCATCAAAGCCGCGAAACCCGCGGACATTCAGGCCACACCGTCGGCACCGGGAGACATCCTGCAAAACTGGAGGGCGGATATCGGCGTACCAGTACTCTGTTACCACCAGATTGTAACCGAAGAAAAATACCGCGAACGGCCGACGCCGTACGCGGTCACGACGACGCAGTTTCGCGAACAGATGGAGTTTCTCGCTCAGAACAACTTCTACACAATTCTGCCCGACGAGCTTTTAGCTTATGTGCGCGGCCAAAAGGCGCTGGATTTTTCGAACGGCCGGCGGCCGATCGTGCTGACCTTCGACGACGGCAACAACGACTTTGTCGACCACGCGCAGAAGGTACTCGAAAAACACAACTTCAAGGGCGTACTGTTTATCTACCCAACCTATATCTTTGCACATAAGCCGCGTTCGCTGACCTGGGCGCAGATCAACGCCGTGCGCAAGGCCGGGCATGCGATCGAAAGCCACACGATGTGGCACCCCATGCTGAGTACAATGACCGACGCCGAACAAAAGGCGCAGTTCGTCGATTCGAAGAAGAACCTCGACGAAAAAGGCGGGGCGAACGTGAAACACCTCGCCTACCCTTTCGGCATCTACAACGCCAGCAGTGCGAAGCTGCTTAAAGAAGTCGGTTACGAATCTGCTTACACCACCTTTCACGGCGGCAACCAGGTCGGCGAAGATCCCTACCTGCTGCGCCGTTATCTGATCGTGAAGGGCGACAGCGAAAAGGTTTTCGAGCAGAAGACCCTTGCGCGTTCGCTGCCGCTGAAGCTGCTCAACAGCGAACCGGGTGGTATCATCGAAGGGCCGACTGCGCTCAAATTGGGATTACCGCGTGGGCTGAAAAGAGACGGTTTCAAAGTGCGCGTCTTTTCGACGCCGCGCGAATTCGAATACACTCCCGAAACCGGCGAAATGACGGTGCAGGTTGTGCCCTCGAAGAAGCGCCTCAGCGTTCTCGAAATTGTTTACAAAGAAAACGGAGTTGAATACCGTGCCAATGCGCTGTTAAATCATAAACGCGGCGCAGCGACCGAAGAAGAGCCGAAAAAGACGAAAAAGAAGAAACGCAAGAAGAAGAAACGTACGCAAGAAGACTAATGGCCAAAGCCCCCTCGAAACAGATTCCCCCGCCTAAAAAAGCCGCCGCAACCCGCGGTGAGCCACGCAAAGATTTTTTCGTCGTGCCCGAAAAAAAAGCCACGGCGACTGTCAGCCCCGACTTTCGTATGCAGCTCGGTGGTCTGCCTCTCGAAACCAAAGCCGGCTTCGAACTCATCGCTTACCGGTTGAAAAAACTCCTGCGCAATACGCCCGAATGCTGGGAAGAAATCAACCGCGAAGAACACGGTTCATTCTTCACGCTGTTCAGAAAATACCATCTGCCGCTTTTGTTTCCCTTTTTCTTTTTCTTCGCCGCGCGCGAACTTTTGCACTATGTGAACTTGTCTTTATTTCTACGGCACACGCTCATTGCGCTGCCCGTCTTCACGGGCATCTACGCCGCCTATATTTTTATTCTGGGTGTCATCGCCGAAGAAACCGCCGAACTTTCAGGCGGGCGTTTTTCACCGCAAAGCGGCATGCGGGTTGCCCTGTTTTCGTCGCTCATCGTGAGTTTTTTGTCGATCGCGGCTTTTTTACCGATCGTCGGTATGCCGGTGCTTCTGTTGGGAATCTTCTGGCATTACCGGCAGTTGTTTAAGGGCGCGCGCACTCTGCTCAATATCAGCGACAGCCATTACAAGATTTATCGGCTCAGCCACATACTCGTCTGGGTTTTCATGGGTCTCACGGGTTTTGTTCTGCTGAGTATTGTCAGCTTTGTTTCGGCAAAACTCGGCCTCGTGGCAATTTGAACCTGGGGCAAACGCCCCGGCGCGTTACATTTCTTCGACTTCGATATCTGCTTCGCGCAGAAAAAGAATACCGCTCTCGATGTCTTGCGGTTTACCCGAAAGCTCGATGACCATCGAACCGCTGCGGTTGGGACTTAAATTCGCCTCGAGAATATTCGGTTGCAAATGATATTCGGTGACGATACGGTACATAAAAGGCTCTTTCACCCTTTCGACCGGAACCTCTAGCCGCAGCCTTTTGGTCACACCGCAATCGATCTGTCTGCACGCGTCTGTCAACAATATTGCAGCGGGCGTCTTTAACTTGCACTTTTTTTCACACCGGGTGAGAAAAACCCGCGGGTTTTTGGTATTTCCCTATTAAAGGGGGATATCCCCCGTTTTTGTGGCGAGGTACCCATGGGGCAAAAACCCAATCGGGGCGCATTCAGTGCCCTCAACGACTTTCTTTTGACGCTGGTTGTTCTGTTGCTCTGGTTACTGATCGTCAGACCTTCGTTTGCCCTCAGCGCCCGGCTCAGCCACGATGGCGGTAACGGCAATGCCTCGCGCTCTGCGCTCAGTGACAGTCTCGAACTCGAAGATGCCGCCACAGACTGGGGTTACAGTGTCTTCGCCCGCCGTGACGATCTGAGTAACGACCGTACACTCGTCAATGCGGCGGCCATTGTTTCAG
>JAFLED010000024.1:0-19224 GCA_017302045.1 Spirochaetota bacterium | reverse complement strand
GGAAAACGCCTCGGCGATCACAACTTCTATCTCGGGCTCGGCGCCCATTTCAGGCAGCAGAAGCTCAACGCCCGTTCGGCAGAAGCCACTGACATTCTGCCAGCGGCGGGGTTTCTGTGGCAACACGAAGCATTTCGTACCGACATAAGCGCCTCGGCGAAACTGACGCGCGCGAGCCTCGCATTTCTCGTTGCTGCGGGCATTCCCTGGGAACTGAACAGCGAATTCGAAGCACTGTATTCTCAACCATACCGCTGGTCAGCAAATATCTTCGCGTTTGTTTCGCGCTATGGCGGATTGATTTTCGGTTACGAACCCGCCGCTGTAAGGGTCCGCGCAGGGCTCTGGTTAAAGCCGCTGGATAACCTGCAACTGCGCTCGCTGATGCGCTTTGCACCGGGTTCCGAAACCTTTTGGGAATTCTCGCTCAGTTACCAGTTTGCCATAAAAACCGAGGCCGCCGAACCTAAGATAAAAATCGCCGCGGCAGAATCAAAGAAAGAACCACAGCCGAAAAAAACGCCGCATGTGCCGCCGTTTGCAACACTCGTTAAATGGGGATTAACCCCCGTCGAGGCGCTGCGCTTCGCACGCGAGAAAGAGATCTGTAATCTCAGCGCACCGGCACAAGCGGCGCTCAAGCGCCATCGCTGGGAGTGCCGCGCGTGAAAGGTTTCGCCTGCTCCTGCCTTTTGTGCGTACTCCCTCTTTACGCACACGAAGTATCTTTGCAGACGGGGCTATTACGCAACGACATCGGACCCTCCGTCGATTTCGGTGTCGCTACGTATAAGCATGGCCCCTACCGCATCGGTGCATTTACCGCACCCGACCGCCAAGGCGTCGTCGCCTCTTACACGTCGCAGAACTCGCCTTTTCTCTTTGAAATCGGGCAACGGGAAAAATCGCTCGATCAGGGCTTTGTGATCGGGAACGGCGCGTATTTGCCGTGGACGAAAAATTTTGCCTTCGGCGAACCAATGGGTATCCGCACGGGATACAGGACAAGGTATGGTTCTGTTGCCGGCGCGTATTATCGACAAGATGACCAGAATTTAGTTTCGGCGCAACTGGCTGCCTTTCCCGCCGACTGGTTGACGATTTCGGGTGGCGCCGCGGCGCAGAATGCAGAAACAGCAGGGCAGGGCATCCCACTGGCTGCGCTGACAATCGGCGACCGCGGCGAGAGCACCGGTTTTCAGGGCGGCGCTGAATTTGCCGGCACAGGGAATTACCTGCTGCATGCGCGTTACACCGACGGCTTCACGCTGCGCGCTCTGGGCTTTAAGAGGGCCAGTGAAAACCCCCTCGCCAGTGGTATCTATGGATTTAAAGAGGGCATTGCCGCGCAGTTTATTTCAGACAGCTGGTTCGCGCAATATTTTCAGACAGACACGCGTTTCGCCATGCTGCGTTTTGCCGGCGAATATATGACTGCAGTCGCGGTCTATGAAGAAAAAACGCAGATGGCGGGCCTGACCTTGCGCAATAGCGCCACCGGCCTGCACCTGCGCAGCGGCGCTACGGTTGCCCCCGATGGTTCGCTGCAGACGCTCGCGGGTCTGGGTTACGGTGATTTTATTTTTCTGGGCGGAGGGCATTACGCTCTTTACGGCGAGCAACCTCTGGAACCTGTGATTTTTCCCTCGGCCTGGTACTCTTCATTGCTGCTGCAATCTACCGCGATGCGCATCAAAGATCGCGGTTTCAAAATGATGGCGCTCGTCGATACCCAGGCCGTTGAGGGATTTTTCGCCGTCACGTATGCCGAAGATGCACGGGGGCGTGAGCGTTTTAACTTTTTCATGCGCGTTGCAGGCCACCTGTCCTTTTAGCAAAACCGCGAAACCCTAAAAAACTTGACTTCATGTTCGCAAACTCCGAGAATATATCGATGGATTGGTCGCAGTTGATGGTACGTGCGCTGCAAGACGGCAGCATCCGCGAATTACATCTTTACCAGATGCCGGTATTGAAAAACGTCGAAAACTGGAATCAAGTCAAAGAAATCGGCAAGGTCGATTTCCGGGGCAAACACTCCGACTATAAAGGAGCCATTGTACAATACGGCTCGAATTACTTCTTTCTGCCCAACGCGCGTATGGATGCACTCTCGGTTTACCGTAAGTGGAACTTCAAGAAAAACCTGCGCGTTGTCACCGAAGCAGAGCACAAAAAAAAGCCATCCTGATCCTTTTTTAGAATAAGTGAACACCTGTTCATTTTAGCTTTACAACCTGTATTCCCGCGTCCAGATTTGCATTTACGGCTGTAGTTTGCCGATAATTGAAATCAGGTGACCCCTCTATGAACCTATTTGCACGCCCCATTGATAAGCTCGTTAAGCCCGAGTATGTACAACACGTTGAAGCAACCTTGGGCCGTGAAATGTTCTGGAATGTGCGGCTGGCGATCGTGGGCCTGCTCGGCGCGATGCTTCTTTATTATATCATGCTCATGATGGATTCGGGCATACAACGGCATATCATCTGGTTCTCGGTACAGTTTGCGATTGGAGTACCCATTCTGATATTTTATTTTTTTGGCGAAAACTGGATCAAAGACACTAAAAAGCGCATTATGTTCGCCAACGCTCAGGCCGGCACCATTGCCGCTGTCATCGGTATCGGTTTTGTCTTTCAGATTCCCGAAATTAAGAACCAGAGTATTAAACTGACGGCTTTCAGTCTCGTGATCGGTGTTACCGGCGCCGCTGCGTTCACGTTCGCGTGTAACCGTTTCACTTTTCTCTTTTATTCCGTGCCCTGGCTGTTACCGATACAGATTTATTTTTTTACCACGGGCGACCTGGGCTCTATGGTGCTCGGCGGTATGGTTTTCCCGTATCTCGGAGTTCTTACCTTTCTCTGTCTCAAAGACTATGAACGCCGTGTCGAACTGATACGCTCAGAATTAACCGTTCTCGAAGAAAAAGAACAGGTTCTGACCGCATCCAAAAAACTCAAGACGAGCCTCGACCTCGTCAACGAACTCAAGACGCAACAAGACGGCGACTATTACCTCACTTCGCTGCTGCTCAATCCCCTGGGAGTAAACGCCGCCGACGAAGGTTTTAATGTCGATGTCGATTTCTTCACCAAACAGAAGAAGAATTTCGAGTTCAAGAATCACAAGCGCAGCATCGGCGGCGACATCTCGATCGCGCATACGCTGCAATTCGCGACAGGCCCGGTGACCGTGTTTCTGAATGCCGACGCGATGGGTAAGTCGATGCAGGGCGCGGGCGGCTCGCTGGTTCTCGGCGCCGTCTTTCAGTCGATTATCGAGCGCACGCGGCTTGAAACCAACGTAGAACCCGAACGCTGGCTGAAGAATATTTTCCTCGAACTGCAAAAGGTCTTCGAGAGCTTCGATTGTTCGATGCTGGTTTCGGTCTACATCGCCGTACTGGAAAACAATACCGGCAAGTTGCATTACCTGAATGCGGAGCACCCCTGGGGCGTGCTCTATCGCGACGGCAAAGCAATCTTTTTGCAGAACCGCAGTTATTACCGTAAACTCGGCACCCCTGGCCTGCAAGAAGATATCATGATCGACCATATTCAACTCAAACCCGACGATATCATCATACTCGGTTCCGACGGCCGCGACGACGTGGCGTTGCCGGGTCATGAGGGTAATGTGCGTGTCATCAACGAAGACGAGAGTATTTTCCTCAAGCACGTCGAAACCGCCGATGCGCGCCTGCAAGAGATGTACGAACTAATCGCCGCTTCGGGAGAAATTACCGACGACCTTTCGCTGGTACGTGTGCAGTTTAAGGCGCCACGAGAGGCGGCTGCGATCAAAGAAAAAGAGACGGCTTCAAGCCTGCTGCGCGACGCAAAACAGCGCGTCGACGCGGGAGAAGCGGCCGAAGCCGCGTCACTGCTGCGCCGGGCTTACCATTCGGCCTCGGCGGGCCCGCGTGCATTGCGCGCGGCGCTAAACCTGGCGATGCAGATCAAGGAATACAGCCTCGCGAGCAACATCGCCGAAAAAGCCTTGCGCATTCAGGGCGACGATACCGAGGTCATGTACCTTGCGGCCTTCGCAGAACGACGCCTCAATCACCTCGAAAAAGCCCAGCACTATGCGGAGAAAATCAGGGTAATCGACCCTAACCCGAATATGATGAACCTGAACCTGCTTGCCGATATCTATTCGGCGCTGAGCGAAAAAGATAAGGCCAACTCGATACTCGATGAAATTTTGACGATCGACCCGCTGAACGCAAAAGCGCGCCGCCTGCGGGAGGGCCTCGCCTAGCCGATGCGGCACCATTACCAACGGATAGATTCTGTTGCGGATATCGACACGGCGCGTATCACGCTTAAGAGCATAGAAAATCGTTATATCGACGCGCAGGGGCGCCGCTATGCGACGCGCTTTAACCTGCGTACCCACAAGATCGAGATTATTCCCATTGCTTTGGGGCGAGAAGAGGCTTTGCTGGCAAAACGCCTCGCCGGTGGCGTGAAGCCCGCAGAAGCTACCGCGCCTGAAACACGCACCGAACGCCGTGTACACCCGCAACCGATGAAAATGCCGCAGTGGCTGGGGCCGCTGAATATAGAACCCGATACGCGCGATGCAGAATTACATCCTTTTCTCATCTCTGCCGAACGCGAGATGCAGCGCAACGGCGAACGCTACCGTGGCCTGATTCAGAGTCTGAAGATGTCTTCGGTACTCGAGGACATGAAAGACAGCAACCAGCACGACGCGATTCTCGAACTCACGAATACGTATGAACGCGACATACAGGCGCACGCCGGGCGTGTTCAGGCCATGGTGGTGGAGTTTTTGCGTTTCCCCAAACCGCTCGCGAGCTACCTGGGGCAAATAGACCGAAACTGCAAAAAGTATGTCGAGAAGTTAGACCCGGAAAAACAAAAACGTTATTGCCAGGCTTACCTGCTCGCGGGTGAAATGTTCGCCGTTTTCAGCGGCAGTCAGGATCTCATTAACATGATCGAACGTTTTACCGCCGAGGCGAAACCCGAAAAACTCAACTATGACCGCAAGGGTGCGTTTGAATCGGCAATGCAGTCGCTGGGCTACCTGAAAGAATCGCTGACGCAAGAAATCGCTAAGTTTCTCGGGGTGCTGGCGACGGCAGACGTGATTTAGAGTACGCCCAAGTCGGGAAAAAGAACCTCAGCTCATCTTCGCCGCTTCGCGCTGGCGTTCTGCCGCCGCACGCTTGCGGATAAACTGCACTTGTTTTTCGAGTTCGGCAAGATCTTTACAGATGAACTTACCCTGGTCGAGTCTCAGGTTTTTGTCGCTGAGCATCGTGATCAAATATTCTTCGCCTTTATCCGGTGGATAACCCAGCATCTTGAGAATTTCCTGAGAGCCGATATCAAAAACGTAACTCGTCTTGGGTTGAATCGCCACTTTCTTTTTCTGCACCTGTGTCAGCAGCGTATCGTACATACGCCCGACGGGGTCGCTGATCAGAAGGTTCGCGAGCTGCCGGTAGGCCAACCAGATACGTTCGCTGAGCAGCGTAATGAGTTTTGTGGCGAGCTGTGGCTGCGCCTGAACCATGCCTTCAAAGTTTTGCTTATTGATCGCAAGCGTCGTCACATTGCCAAAAGCAGCCGCCGAGGCCGAGCGCGGTTTGTTTTCGAGCAGCGCCATCTCGCCGAAAATGTCGCCGGGGTTCAAGACCGCGAGCAATACTTCATTCTCGTTCACGACCTTGGTAATTTTGACTTTGCCACCCTGGATAATATAGAGTTCGTTGCCGGGCTCATGCTCAATGAAGATCATTTGCCCGTCGGCAAATGAGCGTGCCAGCGCGTTGCCCGCGGGTGCGGGCACCGACATCGGCGCATTCATGTTCTGTAACGCCATCTTTGCCTGAGCGGCGAAAGACCCGTTGGGGTAAAATTGCAGATAACGCTGGTAAGCATACGCCGCGTGTTTCATCTCTTGTTTGCCGTTATAGAATTGCGCGATGTTAAACATCATCTGCGGGTCTTCTTCGACCGTACTGTGGAATGTGAGTTTGGTAATCGCGCGGTCGATAATCCGCAGGCGTTGCGAGAAGTAGCGGATGATCTTCATCGCGATCGGAGCGTTCTTTTGAATGAGTACGCCAAACTGGTCGCGGCCGACATTGATCATCGAGGTGCCCGCGAGGCATTGGGCGGTTTCGATATGCGGGTGCCCGCTCATCGCCGAAACAACACCGAAGAAATCCCCCGGATTGAGAGTCTGACTGGTCTCTTCACCCGGAATCGGCATTTCGGCCGTCAGCCGAACCTTGCCCTGGCGAACAATATAAAAGCCTGGAGCGGCCTTGCCTTCGACAATTACAAAGGCATTTTGCTGAAAATTAGCAATCTGGAACATAGATGGGCGCTTTTATCCCTTTTAATTATCGGCAGATGGCGTGGCAAGGTGAACTAGAGAAAACCCTGTCGCGGTAACTTTAGCACTTGCCGCGGGCAAAAACGCCCCTGTTTGGGGTCTGTGCGCCTGATTCTGGCTGTATGGATGCTTCTGACTGCGGCGCTCCAGGCCAAACCCTACTCGGGACGCGTTAAAATTGCCGAAGAAACCCTTATACAAGCCCGGGACAAGGGGATAGATTATCCCGCAAAGATCGACCTGGCCATTGATGGGTCGGCGGATGACCTGCGCGACTTTATTCGGCTGATCGGTCAACTCGACACCTCGGGCGCTTATTTCCATTATTTCCAGGTATACGAGGTTGCCACCCTCGCGGGCGATAAAAAAATGCGGGCCGCCATCGCAAACTTTACCAAATCCGAATTAAGCGCCCTCTCTGAGGGGCTTGGCGAAGCGCAGGGCTGGGCAAAACCCAAACGGCGTTTCACTGAAAGTTTTCCCCAGACCACGGCCTTGATGCGCCGGGTGGGCATTCGACCTCCGCAATAAAGCCCGTGCCGCAAAACCGCAGCCTCGGCCTTTTCACCTGTATCAGCCTCGTTGCCGGCTGCATGATCGGCACCGGTGTCTTTATGAAACCGGCGATCATGGCTTCGCAGGCCGGCAATGTTGCCTTTGTCTTGCTGGCGTGGTTAGTAGCCGGATTACTCTCGTATGCCGGCGCTCTCACGTATGCAGAACTCTGTGCCCGCATGCCCGCGGCAGGCGGCGAATACGCAATCCTCAAAAACACCTATGGTCGGTTTCCGGCATACCTCTATGGCTGGATGCGCTTTACCATCGGCGCGCCGGGCAGCGCCGCCTCTTACGCGGTGGGCGCAGCGACTTTTCTGCACGTCGTGATACCCTACGAGAACCTGGGCATCCGCATCTGGCAAATGGCGGTATTTTTTATCGTGCTCTTTACGCTCATCAACAGCATCACGATCTTTGTGAGTGCTTCGGTACAGGTGACACTGACGGCGATCAAGATACTCAGCCTCGCGGCGATTGTGATTGTTTTGTTCCTGTTCACGCCTGCGACGACGGCACCTTCACCGCCCGCCGCATGGCCAGGCATGGTGCCCTTTTCTGCAGCGCTGATGGCAGCACTCTGGGCATACGACGGCTGGAACAACCTACCGATGCTGGGCGGCGAGGTGAAAAACCCACAACGCAACCTGCCGCTTGCGCTGGCAATCGGCATGGGCATCGTGATCGCCGTCTATCTCGTCGTGAACCTCGCTTTCTTTCGTGTGTTGAGTTTCCCCGAAGTTCTCGCGGCAAACCCGTCGCTCGGCTCCGCGGCGCCGCCTGTTGCTACGGCCGCGCTGGCGAAAAGCATTTCGGGAGCAAGCGTCAAAGCCGTCGCAATCTTACTCGTCATCTCGGCGCTCGGCGCGATGAACGGCTCGATTCTTGCGAGCGCTCGCGTACCTTATGCCATGGCGCTCGACGGAGTATTCTTCAAACCCCTCGCGCGCCTCTCAGAAAAGAATGCGATTCCGATTATCTCAACGGTGGTGCAGGGCGGCGTCGCAGCGATACTTGCGATGTCGGGCACCTTCGACCAACTCACCGATTCGGTTGTCTTCGCTTCCTGGATTTTCTATGGTTTAACCGCCGGGGCGATCTTCAAAATCAGGCGGATGGACCCCCGCGGCGAAGGCACCGCTTTCAGAACACCACTCTATCCTGTTTTGCCGGGGTTGTTTCTGCTTTGCTCGGCTGCGTTCATTGTCTATGCCGTGATGGCGACGCCGTACCTGACGGCGCTGGGGCTGGCTGTAATTGCCGCGGGTATTCCGTTATACTTCTATTTCCGCAAATCTCTTTAAGATTGCCACAGGATGAAAACCCCATAGCATGCCGGTTGTGCGTGCCTATCTTGCACTCTTCTTAGCTGCCGCAGTGCTCTTGCCGATAAGCGCCGAAACACGAAAGAAAAATATTACTTCCATCGTTGACTTTATCGAAGACACTTCGGGCAAACTGAGTTTCCCCGAAATTGCGGCTCTGCCGGCCGAAAGATGGCACAGAATTGGTCTCGACGCAACCCGGTTTGCGTTCTCAAAATCGGCATTTTGGTTCCGTTTCGATTTTCACGACCTGCCCGATTTCGGCGCCCTGAAGAAAATCTATACCGTCTTCGAATGGAAACCTCTCGATTCAGTGGAATTGTTCTATCGCGATACAGCCGGCAATACGCAAAAGCAAATTGCGGGCGACGCGTACCCAAAGTCGCAATGGTCTCTGCCCGAAGCCCACTTTCCCGCGGTTGAGATAGTGCCTGAAAAAATTGCAGGTGGCATATTTTACATCCGCCTGACTTCGACTTCGCTGATGAACTTTCCGATTTTTATAAAATCAGAGGTGGCATATCTGCGCGATCTGAAACGCGAGGTAACACTGATATTTGCGTATTCCACGATCATAGTCATCCTGATCGCTTTTGCGCTCTTTCTTTACATCGTTTCGCGCGACCTCAACTACCCTCTGTATATCGCCTATATACTCACGGTGAGTCTTGCGTTCACTACTATTTTTGGCAACGGGTTTGATCTCTTTTGGCCCGAGGCGACATGGTGGCAAAACCGCGCAGGCTTTACATTTATGGGCGCACAGGTTTTGTTTACGATGCTGTTTGTCCGGCGCCTGCTCGATTTTCCGCGGCATCTGCCACGAGTCGACCTTGTTTGCAAAGTCGTCGCCGCGATGTGCGCGATCAGCATTCCCCTGACACTCACATCGATACCCGTCGTTATATTTTCACGCTTAATCTCGCTGATTTATCTGATCTCTATTCCGGCGTTTTTTGTGATCAGCGTGTTGCTTTTGAAGAATTCACGGCCGCATATCCGCCTCTTTATCGCCGGCTGGGGTATCTTGTTCTTTTTCGCCATGTTTCATGTACTTTATATTCTGAATCTTTTACCGTTCAGTAATTTTAACGTCTATGGCGTGATGTTCGCGTTGCCGGTTGATATCCTGTTTTTCTTCATGGCGGTCTGGGAAAAGCAACGTGGCTCTGATCGGGAAAGATTGCGCCTGCTCGAAGAAAAAATGGCCGCGCTTCCCGCGAAATCCAAATACCAGAAATCATCGCTCACCGACGTGGATATCCAAAGCACGCTCGCGCGGCTAAAGATACTCATCGAACAGGAGAAGATTTACCTCATTGAAGATTTACGGCTACCCGACCTGGCAAAAGCACTTGGCTTGAACCGCACACAGCTGTCCGAATTGTTAAATTCCCACTTCCAGAAGAATTTCGCGAACTTTATTAACGAATACCGGGTTCAGGAAGCCCGGCGTTTGCTGATCGAATCGCCCAAGCAGAATATCCTCGAAATTGCCTTTGCTATCGGGTTTGGCTCGAAGGCCGCATTTTCCACGGAATTCAAACGCTATACGGGTATGACGGCCATGGAATTTCGCGAAAAAAATCTTGCAAAAACGGTATGAAAGAGTCTCAAATGATCATTTGAGGCGACAAAACGTGGATTGTATAATACTGTAGATAGTGCCGATCAGCGAATTCTCCGGGCGCCCTGGCAACCCTGATAAGAACCGGCTATATCTGAAAAGGACCACCCCGGTACTGGCATTTCTAAGCTTCTTCGCCTTCCTGCCTGGTACATTGGAGTCCGCGGAAACGCTCAAACGCCGGGTTTTGGTTCTGCCATTCGAAAATGTTCTGAAAAACAAGAACTATGCCTGGATGTCCGATTCGATCAGCGAAAACCTAAAAACCGAACTCTTAAAATCAGGGCGTTTCGAGATATTGGACGTCACGCTGTTACGCAAGATCGATCCGCAGATTCAATTCGCGAATCTCGACGCCGGCAATGCCTCAGCATTCGCGTTACGCCTGAACTGCGAAGTCGCTATTGTCGGACGCTATACTGTGAAGAAGCAAGGTACACAGGAACTCGTGAATTTCGAGGCTGATGCCGTAGACGCACTCGAGAAGAAATCAGTTGTCGTAAAAAACCAGGACGCAACCGTGAACGCCGAAATCTTCGATACGGTGGGCAAGCTGGCGGTAAGTATCTCCGATGAACTCATTCTCAAACTCGCTCCGCTGGATGCGGGCGATTTCAAGCGCGATGACAAACTCGAAAGGTTGATTTACCGGCTGGAGCATCCGCCTAAAGGTTTCTTGGATTCTCTCTCGCTGATCGGTGCGCCCGAGACGGGTTCGGCCAGGCTCGAACCGAAGTTTGACATAGACACCTACGACTACGACGTCTATGTCTCGTATGACCAGGCCGACGGTGTCGATGGTTATGTTCTCGATTACCAGTACTGGGGTAAGAGACTCAATCCGGGTATTAGCGTCAGCAACGGATCGTGCACCGCGGCAAAATGCACTTTCACCGCAAGAAATCCCACCGTAACACTAACACGAACCAGCAGCGAAACAGACATTGCTTATAAGCTGCGCATTCATTTACCTGACCCACGTGGCCCGCTGGTGACGCGCTGGTGGGTCAGCGCGGGATATCCCTCTACAACCAGCCTGGCGGTATTGGGGCACTCGAATGCCGCTGCACTGGCGCGCGACGGCAAAATGGCATTCGATGGCATGCAGGGCATGGCGCATATCGAAGCGGGCATCGGCAGCGAACGCTGGCAGCTCGGACGCGGTTTGAAGTGGGCGCTTGTCACACAGTTCTTTTATGCGAATGGTACACTGCCTGAATTCTCGGCCGACAGCGGCTACATGGTAAAATTACAGATGCTGTCCGCAGGCGGTGGATTGCGCCTCGACCGGCCGGTCTGGTTCGCCGGGCGTTACGGCCTCTCTCCCTTTGTCGGAATCTACGCGCACTACCAGGCTTTTTTCCGCGGTGCAGGGTTTGGTTCGCTCAGCACGGCGGCTTTGGCACCCGAGCTGGGCCTCAACCAGTATTTTCGTTTTGGCTATAAGCAGCGCTGGCGGTGGCTACTGACGATTGCCGTGGGCAGTTTTATTTACAGCGGCCAGAACCTGAGTTATGCGCGCGCAAATGTGGGGGTTGAATATGCATTCAAGTAGACACCCGGCATTGTTGACCCTGTTTGGACTCACATGTTTGCTCCATTGCCAACTTCAGGTACCAGGGTCGCTACTCGATAAAGTGCCAGGGCCAGAAATTTCAGGCTTCAGCGTCAATGGTATCGCGGGTGTGATCACAGGCAATAGAATCCATATCGATCTGCGCTGGCGCACCGAAACCCGCAATACCGACGCAGCCGCTATTACCGCCGCCTTTATCGCAACCGCAAATATCTATGTCGGTAATGTTAAGCAGGTAAGCGGCACTACTGTGAATGATTTTCGTACACCACAAACGTATGTCGCTAAAGCCGCCGATGGCATTGCCGCCCAGTACATTGTTACGGTTCTAGCCGGTTATCCCATCGCTGATACCGGGCAGAACCAGTGCAGCGACGATACCGCAATTCAAACCTGTGCCACAGTCTCGGGCACACATCCGAGGCAAGACGCGGACTATGTGGATGCTCCCCGTGCGCCAGCTTACAGCGGTCCGACCCAGCACCCGGTTTATACAAACGATTATACCACGACCGATAATGTCACAGGGCTCGTGTGGAAAACCTGCAGCGAGGGACAAATCGCGCCTCCTTGTACCAACAGTCCTTCATTGTACACTTTATCGCCGGATACCACGGTGTGTGGAGCTCTGAATACGGCGAATGCGGGAGCGGGTTATGCCGGCCTGAATAACTGGCGTCTGCCAACCATCGAAGAGCTTTCTACCCTCGCCCTCTTTGACGGTAGCGCACCGGCAATTAACGGCACTCATTTTCCGTCTACCGGCTTGGGCGCTTATTTATCTTCCACTGTATCGGTTGCGTCACCCACAGATGGATTTAGATACTTATTCAACTCAGGTGGGATAGGTACATTTCCCCTCACTTCTTCGGCCCGGCTACGCTGTGTATCGGGTGGCCCCGCAACCACACGGACACCATTGTTCATAGAGAACGGTAATGGCACAATTAGCGACCGCACCAACAAGCTGCTCTGGCAGAAATGCAGTATGGGGAAAAATAACGATGCGACTTGCAGCGGTTCTGCTACATTCGTCACCTGGTCGAATGCGTTAAGCTATTGTCAGAACTTAACATTGGCTAACCAAACCTGGCGCTTGCCAAACTATGCAGAACTATCAAGTATTGCCGATTTTTCGGCTGCAAATCCAGCGATCAATGCAACATTTTTTCCAGGGACGATGTCAGCAGTGTATAAATCTTCCACAAGTACTCCCGGCACACCGGGTAATAGCTTCAATGTCATTTTTTCCAGCGGTGCTGGTAGTAGTAATCCGAAAACGAATTCGAATTACGTCCGCTGCGTGGCCTCGGAGAGTTAAGCGATGAGAATACGACACTTTTCCCCGATAGTCAGAATATTCATCATCCTTGCTGCTTTAACCAGCATCCACGCGCAAAACAGCGAAGCTCATTTGCTGAAAGTCGCCATTCTCCCCTTCGAAAACCGCACGCCGAACCCGAATATCGACTGGGTTTCGAGCCTGTTTGTCGACAGCTACAAGACCGCGCTCGGCAAACGGTATCGCTTCCAGAACGTGAGCGAAACAGACACCGCCAAAGCGCTCGAAATCATTGCGGAGTACCGGCTATCGGGCAAGACCCGCTACCAGGTCTTCGCTGCGGTTACCGGCGCGGAAGTGGTCATGGGTGGCAGCTTTTCACCGTCGGGCAGTGACGCTATTTTAATTGAATCGCAGCTCTATGCGGCGCACCTTGACCGCCTGGATGTCCTCGATAAACAATCAACACCCATCGAAAGCAGTAAACTTTTTCCCGCTGTAGACCGCGCTGCTTCTGCCGCAGTGGCGCTCCTGAAAGCCGGCGATAAGTCAGGTAACGAAAAGCCGCCACTGGCCTTACCCTATCTGCCGCGTCTTGCTGTCTACTTACCCGAGACCAATAAGGCAACGCGCGAAGAGAAGGCAATGCGCTCGGCCGCCGAGGCAAATCTTGCCGGGAACGGCACGCATGAGCTCGTGATTGCCCATGAGCCGGCACTGCCAGCGCAAGGCGACGAGCGGCAAAAACACCTCACCCGCGAGGGTCTTGCCTATGCCGTCGCATCTGAATGGGTGGGATCGCAATTAGTGCTGAAACTCTATTCGCCGCTCAAGGCCGAAGCGCTGGCAACCTTTACCGGCACGGGTGCATCGCGCGAACAATCAGCGGCCGAAGCGATGAAACAGGTGGCGGCATTTTTGCGCGGCCAGAGATTTCACCCGCAGCTTGAGGTCACGGGACTCAAGGGTAAAGATCTGCAGGTTGAACTGAGTGGCATTAAGAAACGGGAGACATCCGCCAATGGCATATTGCGGTTCGAGCAGCAGCTGCCTCTGGGTACCGACTATGTTATCACCATCGGCACCGAACCGCATTCACCGGCGCAGCGCTGCTTTGTTCTGAACGCGACTGGGCGCGTCACCATCACCGGTACAAACCATATCGTCGTGGTGTGCATCACGCAGCGTTATGCGATTGAAGGTACAGTAGAGGGACTGACGGGCGGTGAAGTGGTGGTGCAAGTCAACGACACCGAACGCATCAACCTGCGCGAAAATGCACCGTTCAGAATTCCCGAGACGTTTGAAGACTATGAACCCCTGCGACTGACGATACACTCGCGCCCGCAAGCGCCGCCGCAGCAGTGTGATTTTATCAACCCGCCGGCACGCGTGACGGGCAAGAACACGAAGCTGCGCCTATATTGTATGCCGCTGACCCAGCATTGGGTTACCGTTTCGGGAAGTTTTCCGATCATGCAGGGCAATAGTGCCCGCGCCGAAAATCTGCGACCCGACGCGAGCTTTCCGCTCAACACACTATCAGGTCGCTTTTCGGTCACGGCAGGTTATTGGGCAAAATATTATCTGCGCTACAATATTCTTGTGGGGGGCGAGGCAACATACACGTACTTTCAAGGCACGACGGATTTATACACGAGCGGCGGCGCTTTGGTCGAATCGGGGCATACGCTCTTTTACCACGGCATTGGGCTCAACGCGCTTGCCGGATATCCGTTTAAGTTACCAGGAAATTTTTTCGAAAAAACGCGTTTGGTCGCCTTCGGTGGTGTGGGCGCGCGCTATGTTTCACTGCGCTCGTCGGCACCGATCAACCTCTTGAGCACGCTTGGCCCCGGAGCCATGGTGGGCTTTAACTGGTACTATGAGTTGAGCGATCGCTTTCAGGCGGGGATCCGCTACCATGCGGATTTGGTTTACATTCCCAGTGAGCCATATATTTTACAACACGCGGTGGGTTTGCAATTGGGGGTGCGCTTATGAAATTATCTGGGGGCCGAGTCTTGCTTTTTTTGTCGCTCGGTCTGAGCTTTTGCACGGCTCCGGATGCCGGAAGGGAGAATATGCAAATCTACATCGATGGTTTTGCCCCCCAGTCGATCGTATACCCATCTGAATCGATGGTTTTACTACAGGGTATTCCTTTGACACCGATTGTCCCTACCATAGCAGCCAAGCAGCCAATCGAAAGGTGTACTATTTCACCAGCGCTGCCGAGCGGACTGAACTTTAACAGCAAGACCTGCGGTATTTCGGGTTCAGCCAGTACCCAACAGCTTGCCAGCTCCTATGTCGTGACGGCGGCGAACAGCATTGGCTCCAAGAGCCAGTCCATCACGATAACCGTTACTGCTTCAGTTCTCGCCTCATGCCAAAGCAACTCTGGAGACGCGACTTTCACAGCGGCTAAATGCACCGATGGCCTAGCCTTCACCAATGAAACGGGCACCAACACAACCCTGTCTTTTACCGCACGCTTGAGTACGCAGCCGCTTTCTGACGTCACCCTGACCGTAGCAACCACCGACGCATCCGAGGCGCGCATCGCAAGCACCGGAGGCAACTGCGACAATACAAGTAGCTCCTCGCAATCATCCTGTACAATCACTTTTACGACTTCGAACTGGAATACAAATCAAACCATAAAGATTATCGCTTTTAATGACTTCGTCTCGCATGAGAGCCCGGCACCAACGTACAGTATTACCATCGGGGGTTCCGCGCTTTTTCAAAATATCACCAGTAATCAGATGCCCAACCGGTTGACATTCGTAACGACCAATACGAGCGCAGGCAACCTCGGTGGCGTGGCGGGTGCCGATGCATTTTGTATGAACGATCCTGGCCACCCCGATGCGGCACTGCCGCTGGGTAGCCGGCGCAGCTTTAAAGCGTTTATCACAACCACAGGCGGCTCTGTGCGTCAATGGGATCATCCCTCAACCCCCGGTAGAATCGACTGGGTAATGGAGGCAAACATGAATTATTTTCGTATCAATGGAACGACACTCATTACCACAACCAATGCTTCGCAAAACTTCAGCACCATGAGTAATTCAATCGATGGCACAGCGAACGAATCGTGGTTGGGTTTTCTTCCCGGCAACACCTGGCACGCTTACATTATGGGCTGTGGCGCGCCGTGCCCGCTGTTTACGGGCAACTGCAACAATTACACCAATGGCACCAGCGCCACGGATAATCGCACGCTCATTCAAAATACGACTGTCGTGGGTAGTCTTTACTCGACGGGTGCCGTGCGAACCTGCGACGTGCCGCGCAGGTTATGGTGCATACAGCAATAGGTTCAGTTTATTTGGCCTAAATATATTGGGCTACACAGGCATGGCGGTTTGCTCAGGTAACCTGTTTCTGCGTGACACACTAATCCCGGCTGCGTAATCGGCGCAGCCGTGCGCTTCCACTTAATCGCGAAGCCGTTGCCTCTGATCATCTCCCTGGCTTTCATGGGCCTGCCGCTCAACGCAGCCCCTGAGGCAGAACCGGCAAAGCAGACCGCGACGACGCGATTTGAATTCTTCAGGGATCGTACGCAAAAACTCGCTATAGACGAGGTCCGTTCGGCGACGCCATGGCAGCGCTTTCAGACACCGAGCATGAATTTCAAATTCACCAGCGACATTATCTGGTTACGGGGAAAAATGGATGACCCGGTATTTGCCCCAGGACGCATTCTGACACTGCCTTCGAAGGTGCTCGATTTGGCGGTCTTGTTTTATCCCGATGGCAAAGGTGGCTACGAAGAATACAAAACCGGTGATACCGTGCCGAAACGATTCTGGGCCGTACCAGAATCTTTAGATCTGGCTTTCCGCATTCCGGGAAATAAACCGATGCGGGATTTGTACTTCTATATTCGCATACAATCTGTTTCGCAGATTTCAGTTCCCATCTACTCCCTTTCGGAGTCACAATTTTTGCACGAACTTCTGCTAGAAGCAGCCATCAACTGGTTGATTCTTGGGCTCTGCGCGGTGATGTTTCTCATTGCGCTGCTCCAGTTCTGGGTCTTTCGCCTGCCCGAGTTTCTGCTCTACGCTGGCTATGTCTTCTGCCAAACGATGTGGCTCAATGGCAACCATGGCAACGCCTTTCATTATTTCTGGCCCGAATCGATTTGGTGGCAGAGCCGCGCCAATCTGTTTTTCGTCGCGCTGGCGATTCCTTTCTCGTTTCAGTTTGCACGCGTGTTTCTGGGTACACGCAAACACACACCGATTATCGATAAGATTTTCCTGATTTTTTCTTTGGCCTCGGCGGTATGTGCCATCGGCGTACTTGTGACTACAACGAACCGCTTTTTTGCAGGCGTCAGTTCTGTGATCTACCTGATTGCGGTTCCGTTATTCCTGATCGCGGGCATCCGCATCTATTTCAAAGTCGGCAGGCAAGTACTGTTCTTTGTACTGAGCTGGAGTATCTTTTTCGTCGTCGGTTATCCTTTTGCAGCCTACCTCGCCGGTATCATTTCATATTCGCCTGTAGTTAAGTACGGTCTGGTTTTCGCACTGCCCGTTGATCTGTTTTTTCTGCTTTTTAACCTTTTCCAGAAGTACCGCGATCTCATGGAGGAGCGTTCTGAAATACTGCTTCCGAAGAAAGACGGGGGTCTTTACGCTAAATCAAAGCTGGAGACCATCGATATTCCCCGGAAATTGGCCGAACTCGAGGCTTTTATGCAGAATGAAAAACCATACCTGGACGACGGATTTAACCTGCAAAAAGCAGCGGATCACCTTTCTCTATCGCGGCAGCAATTGTCAGAACTTATCAATGCACACAAAAAGCAGGGATTCACACTTTATACCAATAATTTTCGCGTCGCCGAGGCAAAGGCATTGCTTTTGAAAGATCCAAAGCGGACGGTTTTGGATATAGCCTTTGACACGGGCTTCGGCTCGAAAAACGCGTTTAACCGGGAATTCAAGCGCATCACCGGCGAGACGCCGCAGGATTTTCGCAGTCGACTGGCGTAAACGAGAGCCATCCACCAGAATGGGCCGGGTTCGGCTTTTTTTTCTGAAGCTGTGGAGCCCCAAAATATATTCTGGGGCGACAAAGGCAATTTTTCATGTTAATGTTGCGGTATGCTTACTCCCCAACAGCCCGGGAGAGATATCCGAACCAACACAGAAGCGGGCAGAACGCTGCGTGCAGCGAAATTATCTGTTGCCTATTTTTGCGCTCTGCTTTTTACCCATTGCCAATCGTGGGGTAAGTTTTGGGAGGTCGACGATGTACCCACCAACCAGGGCATATTTGCCTGGGGGCGCAGCCCAAGTACCGCGCCCAATGCATCGGTTTTTGTCAGTGTAGCGGCCGACAGCGCTGGTTCTGCGTATGCGGTCGGAACCATGAGCGGCACCCTCCCCTATGTTTTTGGTGGCCAGTCGGTAACGGGCAACAGTAACGGCTTCTATAACGTGATCGTGAAATACGACACGAACGGCAATGCGGTGTGGGCGCAGTCAGCCACTGGCCCCAATACGAATCTAAGTTTTCGCGGCGTTTCCGTTGACAGTAGCGATAATATCTACGCCTCCGGGGATAATAGCAGTGCTGCTGCATTTACATTTTCGACGCTAAATTTTACGGTTAACGGGCCTTTACTCCTTAAGTACAATCGCGCTGGCGTCGCGGAGTGGGGTGCCACCTCTGCTGCGGCATGTACGAGCAGGTTCATCCACGTGGCCAACGCAGGCAATTTCATCTACGCCGCTGGCGATCAAGATACCGCCTCATGCACCTATGGCTCACAGACGGTGACCCCCGGATACGCGGGTAATAACGTACTTTTGTTGAAATATGATTCCGCAGGTGTAGCGCAGTGGGGAACCACCACCTCGACAAGCACTTGCATCAGTAGCTTTAGGGCTGTCGCGACGGATAGTTTCGGCGATGTCTACGCAGTTGGTTTTCAGGATACCTGCGCTGTCACTTACCCCGGGGGTGCGACCATTGCCGCTAACACGACCTTGCGAGCCATTGTTATCAAGTACTCGAGTTCTGGCGCAGTGCAATGGGTATTTTCAGCAGGAAATCCCGGTGGGGGTACTTCATGCCAATTCAACGATATCGCTATCGATAAGAACAATAACATCTATGCCGTGGGTAGTCAGACAGGACCTGCGAGTTATGGCGGGTTTACATTAACCCCTGCGAACGGCACCGTTAAGGGCTTACTGGTCAGGTTCGATACCACAGGTACGGTGTTGGCGGCGCAGCTGGGTGACGTGGCCCAGATTGGCTTCACGGGAGTCGCCACCGACGGGCGCGGTAAGGTTTATGTTTCGGGTCAGCAATCGGGAAATCTTACGGCGAATTATGGCGGCCTATCCGTGCCGAAGAGCGCGACCGAGCAGCAGGGCATCGTATTGAAGTATGATCCCTCGGGGCCAGGTGAGTGGGCAAGGCTGCCGACGTCGACCCCCGC
>JAFLED010000239.1 GCA_017302045.1 Spirochaetota bacterium | reverse complement strand
GTTGGCAAAATCGAATCGGACATGGATCACCGCATTGTCATGTCGTTTGAGATCGCTAACCTTGTAAACGGCGGCAAGCTTCAGATTGAGGGTAAAGAGTGGGTGCAGACCAGCTTTCCTTCGTTTTATGAGAAATTGAAATCGGTTACTTCGACTGCCGTCAGTGACCGCACCATGCGACGAGGCGAAGCCGAGTCTCCGCTTCGGAGCGCCGTCGAAGGGCCCCAGGCCATCACCATCGACGGCCCGGCAGGTTCGGGTAAATCGACCGTTGCCTATATGCTGGCCAAGCGGCTGGGTTTTAACCAAATTGACTCGGGTGCGCTCTACCGGGCCTTTACCTACGCCGGCTTTCAGGAATTTGAGCGGCTGAAAATCGGTGGCCTGTGGCCGAAGGCCGTAGCTGAAGATGAGCGCCTGATTTCATACCTGAAGGCAATCCCCCTGGAGCTTAAATTCTCTGCCGACGGCAAACAGCATGTGTTCGTCGAGGGCAAAGAACTGACGCATGAGCTCAGATCACCCGAAATTGCTGGCCGTATCAAACCCGTGGCGGATGCCCGCTACTTACGCGAGAGGGTGCGCGAAGTGCTGGTTTCGGCCGCACAAAAATATTCTCTGGTGGCCGATGGCCGCGATATGGGCACCGAAGTGTTTACCGAGGCCCGGTTTAAGTTCTTTTTGACGGCTGACAGCCGCACCCGCGCCGAAAGGCGCCTCGCCGAGTTCAGGGAGAAATCCCCCTCGATTACCCTTGAAGAGGTCGAGCGGCAGATTATCGAACGTGACCGCGACGATGCGACGCGCGAGTTCGGCGGCTTGCGCCCTGCTGACACAGCCATTTTCATTGACACGTCGTCTCACAGTCAAGAGCAAGTGGCAGATTTAATGCTCGCGTACATCCGCAATTCAGCGGTGTGACGGGTCGGTCAGGCGACAACGGGCGATTTTAGGGGTTCCCATGGCAACGCGCAAAGTTCTCTTTCAAGACAGTAACGTCTCAATGGCAGACGTTTTTAAAACCGACACCGCTGTTGCCGATATACGGCCGGGCGGCGAAGTTACCGGCAAGATCGTCAGTATTACCCCCGAGTTTGCTATTATAGACATGGGCGGTAAGTCCGAAGGTCGTATCGGTATCCGCGAATTTGACGTCGCGCCGGCCGTCGGCGAAACCGTCGAAGCGCTGGTACGCTCTTATGACCGGGAAACCGGCCTTGTACATCTTTCAAAGCGCGAGCTCGAAATGCGCCGCGGCTGGGAAGTCGTTAAAGAAGCGTTCGAGAAAAACGTACCGGTAAACGGCCTCGTCAAACGCTCGATGCGCGACGGTTATATGGTGAATGTTGAAGGCGTCTTCATGTTCATGCCTCATACAGCGGTAGGCCTCTTAGGCCCACGCGAGCGCGGCGCCAAGCGGATTAACATCGTTGGGCAAAACTATCTGATGAAAATCACCGAGCTCAACGATCGCCGCAAGAGCGGTACGGTTTCGCGCAAAGTTTTTCAAGACGAGCAAAACGCGACCGTCTGGAAAGACATCGGCAGTAAGATTCAGCTGAACGACAGCGTCAAAGGTATTGTCACAAAACACACTAACTCGGGTGTTTTTATCAATGTTGAAGGCATTGAAGGCTTTCTGCACCGCAGCAACATGACGTGGGAGCGTAAAGCCGACACGGCGAAAGAAAAACTCGAAGTGGGCGCCGAAGTCACCGTGCGCGTTCTCGAAATCGAACCAGAAAACCACCGTCTGTCATTGGGTCTCAAACAACTCACCGACGATCCATGGTCGACAGTGCTTACGCGCTTTAAAGTCGGCGATAAAGTTCAGGGCAAAGTTTCCTTCGTGGCAACCTATGGTGCTTTCGTAGAACTCGGCTCGGGCCTCGAAGGGTTGCTGCACGTTACAGAAATGAGCTGGACACGAAAGGTGAACCACGCGAACGAAATCGTCAAAGTCGGCCAGGACATCGAAACTAAGATCATCGGCATCAACAAAGACGACAAACGTATTTCGCTCGGCCTGCGCCAGTTGCATGCCAACCCATGGGATACTATCCGCACTGAAGTGAAGGTCGGTGAAACCATGAAGGGTAAGATCCGCGGTCTCACCAACACCGGTATCTTTGTCGCGATCACCGATTCCATCGACGGTCTGATTAAGAAAGAAGACATCGCCTGGACAGAGCCCGCGCCAGATCCGAAAAAGACTTACAAGATCGGCGACGAAATCGAATTCAAGATTATCGAAATCAACTCTGAAGACCGCAAGGTACAGTGTTCGATTCGTCATACTTTGCCGAACCCGTACAAAAAACTGCGCGATAAATATCCGCGCGGTACCGTAATCGAAGGCGTCGTTTCAGGCGTAGTCGACTTCGGGGTGTTTATCAAGTTTGATGAAGGTTACGAAGGTCTTGCTCACATCTCTACTATGGAAAAAGAGCAGTCTACAAACTTCAAGAAGACCTTCCAAAAAGGTCAGGAGATCAAGGCCGTCATCAAGAGCATTGATCCCGAAAGCCGTAAAATATCCCTGTCGCTGAAAGACGTGACTTTTGCGCTCGAAAAAATCGAGATGCGCCAGTACCTCGAGAAAGAGAGCTCGAATAAAACCGAAACGGCAAGCCCGTTTGCGAACCTGAAAACACTCGTGTCGTGAAACGGAATCCTTTGACGGTCGTCTGGCAGATTTGCCGGCGCGAGCTCAAAAGTTACTTTCAATCGGCGCTCGCGTATTTCATACTGAGCCTCACATTTAGCCTTGCTTTTTTGTGGGGCTATGCCTACATCAAACACGAAAGCACTTCGTCGCTCGCGATGCAGCGCATTTTCTACATGCTTTCGGGTACAACGATGATTACAGGCGTGCTCATTTCGATGCGTCTCATCGCCGAAGAAAAGATGCAGGGTACGATTGAACTGCTCTTTACCTCGCCCCTCACCGAAAGCCAGCTGGTATTGGGTAAATTCAGTTCTGCTTTACTTTTTTTATGCATTCAGGCGCTGGTGACTTTGCCGATTCCCCTGCTTGTTGTGCTCTATGGCGGTTCGAACCTGGGCCACCTCGTCTCGGGCTTCATCGGAGTATTGCTGATTGGTGCCGCCACTGCAGCGATGGGCACTTTCTATTCATCGCTGACAAAAACACAGCTGCTCGCCGCGCTGATGACGGCTGCAAACTTGGTGTTCTTTCTGCTTTTAGGTTTTTTCTCCCCCTTCATCGATCAGCCCTTAAAAAGTGTTTTGCGCGAAATGAGTTTTTATGTACATTTTATGGATTTCGAGAAGGGCGTTGTCTCGGTAAAACACGTGCTCTTTTACATCAGTATTATTCTTTTCTATCTCTACGCGGCCTCGTTGTCGCTGAGTTCGCGGCGGTGGCGGTGATACTTGTGGTGTGCGGAGTCGAACCATGGATCTGAATAAGCTGACCGCGTTTGTGCGCTCGTATCTCAGCCCGCTGCTGATTTTCACCCTGCTGCTTTTTTACATCGCCTCCGGTTTTTCGACAAAGGGCTTCGGTTACGCGGTTATATTGATGCTGGCGTCGTTATTATTTACCGGCTGCGGGGTCGCGCTCTATACGCTCTTCAAGGGCGACGACAAAAAAGGCGGATCGTTTCGTGTGCTGCAGTTGGCATACTGGCTGATACTTTTTTCTCTCGTGTGTTATTTTATCCAGATCGATTTTTTCTGGACAAAGTTTTCCGGCGAATCGCAGAGCGCGCTTTTTGAAAGGCTGCGCCAGATACTGCAGATTATCTATTTCAGCGGTTTTGCCGTTTCGCTTGCCGCGCTCGCCGTCAGCAGTGTCATACGCGCCGAGGCGAAAGAGGCCTCGGGTGCGATTCTCACATTGGGTGGATTGCTTTTCTTTCTGATCGCGCTCAACTACTGGTCGCACATTCGCCCCGCCGCGGTCGACATGACGCTGATGCGCAAGTTTTCGCTTTCGCAGGATAGCCGCAGCCTGCTGGCGGGTGTGGATAACGAAGTCAAAATTACCGCTTTCTATCCGTTTTTCAGTGATCTCTACCGCGATGTCGAACTGATGCTGCGCGACGCGGCTTCTGCCAACGGTAAGATATCCTACACTTTTATCGATCCGCTGCGCGAAAAGAATCTGGCCGACGAAAAGAAGGTAGATCGTATCGGTACAATTCTGATTGAAGTTACCGACAAAGACGAAAAAGATCCGCAAAAGAAACTAAAGTCGACAAAGTTTGAAATCATCGACGAAGACGCGATCAAACGCCTCGAGCGCGAACTGGTTTCGAATATTCTGCAGATTAGCGGCAAAAAGCTGACGATTTATTATTCACAGGGGCATGACGAAAAATCGGTTTCGGGTTCTTTTAAAGACGACACCATCGAGCTTTTTGACGAAAATTTACGCGCGCTGCGGCATCATCTGAAGCAACTGTCGCCTGCAGAGGGTTTTCCGCAAAAGATGCCGCAGGCCGATCTGGTGCTGGTCGTCGGGCCGCGGCGCGATTTTACTGCGGCAGAAAAAACGACGCTCAAGAAGTACTTTGACGAGGGCGGCAAGCTCTTTATCGCCGTTGACCCTGAGTCGGCGGCGGACTTTTCATTTTTGCTTTCACCCCTCAAGGTGAAGTTTGCCAAAGAAAAAATCCACAGCGACTTTTCGTTGCCGCCGGGGAAAACAACGATACAATCGATGAATTATTCAGAGCACGCGATTACCGCACCCTTTGTGAAGCGCGGTGAAGAGCGCAAGTTGACGGTTTTTCCCGGCGTCGGTTACCTTGAAACCAGCAACGAATCGAACCCCGACTACGATGTGAATTATTTTCTGCTGAGCCACTTTTCCAGCTGGGTAGATAAGATTCCCAACGGGCTGCGCGACGACAAAAAAGAACCGATAGCTTCGTTCAAGATCGGTATGGCCGTCAAATCGAAGAAAAACAGCGGTCGCCTGATTTTCGTCGGTGACTCCGACTTTCTGGTGAATAAATTCATCGACATGCAGCAGAACAAAGAGCTCGCCATGCGTACGATTGGCTGGCTGGCTGAAGACGACAAACTGACCGGCATCGTATCGGGCAAATACGACGACGAAAAAGTGAAGCTGACGGGCACGAAAGATACCGTAGTATTCCACCTGTTTCTCTACCTCTATCCCGGCGCGATTTTGCTGGCAGGTTTTTTTGTTGTGCGTGCGAAGCGCCGGCGCATGAGCGACAGCGCAGGGGGCGCATAAAGTTTCAGCCGAAGGCTTGTCTTTTGGCCGAAAACCTGTCGCGATCAAGGCAGCCATGAAACTCAAAGGCAAAACGGTCTGGATTACCGGCGCGAGCTCGGGCATAGGCCGTGCACTTTCGCTTGAGGCGGCGCGCATGGGCGCGAATCTGGTGCTTTCTGCGCGCAATACCAGCGAACTCAAAAAATTGCAACAAGAAGCGGGGCTCGATGGGAGTCGTTGCCTGATTTTGCCTCTCGACCTGAAAAAGTATACGCAATTTGCTAAGCACGTCGCCACCGTTATAAAAAAATTCGGCGCGGTAGATATCCTCATAAACAATGGCGGTATCAGCCAGCGTTCGCTCGCGCACGAAACAAAATTGCCGGTGTACGAAGAGATTATGGCGGTGAATTATTTCGGCAATATCGCCCTCACGCTCGCAGTGTTGCCTGGCATGCGTGCGCGCAAATCAGGTACGATTGCAACGATCTCGAGTGTTGCCGGTAGGATCGGTACACCGCTGAGGACTGGTTATT
>JAFLED010000238.1 GCA_017302045.1 Spirochaetota bacterium | reverse complement strand
GGTTTCCAGAAATTACGAGCGCTGAGTAGTCGCATGACTTTTACCCCTACTCCCCGGCCGCTTTGGCAGCGTTATATCGCCGTGGTGGCTTACCTGGTCGCCAGTTTTTTACTCACGCAACTTCTGGGTCTGGGCTTACTTACAATACGCCCCGTCGATGTGGTCGAGGCCCAAAAAACCGGATTACCCTTCGCTTTTCTCATGCACAGCCTGATCGCGCAAATGGCCGGATTTCTGATTCCCGCACCGCTGCTGCTCAAATTTACGCGCACCGGTTATTTCGACTTTCGCGCTGCGCGCGCCGGGGATATCTTTCTCTGCTGCGCGCTGACCTTCGCTTCGCTGGTTTTTTTCAGCGCCCTCTATCACTATATAAAAGTCGAACCACAACAACTGGGATTTCTCAATGGTCAGGATATTTTACGCCATAAAGCAGCCTTTCTTGCCGTCACTTCTGCCGCGGTACCTGCGTATGAAGAATGGATTTTTCGGGGTTTGATTTTTGGCGTTCTGGTTTATAGGGTCGAAGAGCGCCGAAAGATTTTCGCTGGCGCCGCATTCTGCGCCCTGCTCTTTACCCTGAGCCATATCGAGGGTAAACACAGCCTCAGCGCCCTGCCGCCAATACTCGTGATGGCCAGCATATTTCAGTATATGACCTGGCGGTCGCAAAGCCTGTGGCCGGCCATTGCGGCGCACGCGATGCAGAACCTGATGTCGTCGCTGGCGTTTTTCGCCAAATACGCCGCAGCAGCGCCGAAATAAATCAGGCAGCCCTTAAATCGACAACAACACAGCTCGAATCGTCGTCTGTGTTCATCTGTGTGCGAGCACGCTCGTGTATATCTTTTTCAAGCTCGGCAAGCAAACGCTCGCCGGTGTGCCCGGCCGTTTCGATGAGAAAATTTTCAAGACGGGTTACCGTATACGGCGACCCTTGCAGAGAGCCGGCTTCGATGACGCCGTCGGAATACAAAAAGATACGCGAATATTGCGAGATATCCAACTCGGCCGTCTCGTACTGTAAATCTGCGGCAAAACCGAAAAACCTTCCCCGGGGTTTTACTTTTTCAAGACCACCGTCGCCGCTATGCAGAAAATATACCGGCGGATGTCCTGCCTGCGCGACACGTATTTTACCCTTTTCAAAATCAATGATACAGTATGCCGCAGTGATGAACTGTTCCTGAAGATGAGGATACAGCGCGGCGTTCATATTGCGCATCAACAGCCCGGGATCATGCGCGCACTCGCGTTGTTGCAGAAAAATCGACTTAATCGTACTCACTAACAGCGCCGCAGCAATGCCGTGGCCTGAGACATCGGCGATGAAGATGCCGGTCGCGTTGTCTGAAATTTCATGAAAGGCGAAGAAATCGCCACCGATAATCTTCATCGGCTTAAACAGAGTTTCGATGCTGAGGCGCGCGGTGCGCAAGGAACGTTTGGGCAAAGCAAGACTCTGTATCTGCGCCGCGAGCCGTATCTCTTTCTGCCACTCGCGCAGTTCGTCTTTCTCCTGCGCGGCACGCTGCAGCCGCCCCGCAAGCGCCACCGCTATACATACCACGGCGAAAAGGAACCCCATATCGGCCACGGTTACGGGGGTAGCGTAAGAGAAATAAGAAATCATGTCATTGAGCACAGTGACGCTGTAGACCGCAAATCCGATAAAAACCAGACGGGCTCCTTCCGTTTTCGCATGCATGCCGCGTAATGCGGCGTAGATGGCAAAACCCAGCGAGAGCGCGATCGCAATAAAACCGGCGGGAAGACCATAAGAAAGATAATACGGAATAAAAGCAGGAACAACCGCACAAACCAGCAGCATGCTGCCCAAAAGTATGGCAAAACAATACGCAGCCGACCGGATCAGCGGAAACTTCAGCCGAAAGTAGCGCAGCGAAAAACCGATGAGCGTAAACGGAAAGACAACCAAAATCATGTGGATCAGGGCCGCGTTAAAGAGGAAGTTATCGAAAAGATAATACCCCAGTCCATTCATGCCCAGAATGTGGAAAGACATCGCGAGCGACAGCAGCACGTAATGCAGATTCGCACGCCGGTAGTTGCGGTCGGGAACCAGAGCGAAATGAAATACCGCTATCATAAAAATCGCCGCGGCCAGAAATGCCGTAGTCAGAAAGATAAAATTAAACCGGTTACGTATTTCATCCACACCGCCGAAAAAAACATGCGTGTTACCGAAAATACCGCCCCCACCCTGAAAGCCCTGCACATGAATCGTCAGAAGTTGCGCGGGCCCGGGTACGAGCAATTCGCGTTTTACGGGATACCATGAAAAAGCTTCAGAAGAATTTTGCGGAAAACGCAAACCCTCACCGATGCTGCCCTTAGCGGCAACGAGCTGACCGTTCATGAAAATCCGGATCGCGGCAGACACCGGCGGTAAGATCAGTCCAAAGTCCCCGCTGCGTAAGGTTTCAGGTATATTCAACTTCAGGCGGTATTCCCCTGCGGGCGTTTTATCGACGCCCTGCAGGCGCCATTCTTTATCGATGCGTAATTTGCGCCAGGGCGAGGCAGGCGCGCTACGCGGCGTCTGACTATCATCCACAGCGCGAAACTCCCAGAAGCCGCGCAGGTCGACAGGCTGACGATCTGTCAGATTCGCCTCGGCATTATCAATTATTGCAAAGGCCGGTTGCAGGGCAAAAAGCACCAGGCCGATAAACCGCATCGGCAACGCTGATGGGCATGATCGCCCTTAAGTAAAGAAGATTTTTACTTGCATGCGAATCTGCCGCCCCTGCCCTAGCAAAATGCCGCGCAAGAAAAACGGCCAGGGCGATTTATTCGGCGAACAGACGCCTGGCGGGTGGGACGAAAAGTTTCTGCCGCTGATCGAAAAGTACAAAGATACTGCACATCCTCTGCTCTATAAGAACCTGTATCAGCTTGTTGTCATGGTTGTGCTTTCAGCGCAGGACTCAGACCGCCATATCAACCAGGTGGCACCGCCATTTTTTGCGGCTTTTCCCGATTTTGCCGCTCTCGCCCAGGCCACCCCCGAAGCGTTATATCCTTACCTCAGCGGCGTGCGCAACTTCGGCAATAAATGTGTCTGGCTTTGCAAAACTGCTGGTAAACTCGCCTCAGGCAAAGTCTCACTGAAAATGGATGACCTTGTTGCCCTCGACGGCATCGGCCGCAAGTCAGCGAATGTTATCCGCCGCGAGATGAAAGAAGCGGCAGAAGGCATTATCGTCGATCTGCATGTTCTGCGCGTCGTACCCCGGCTCGGCATTTCGCAGGCGAAGGATGCTACCCGAATGGAAAAAGATCTCATGGCCGCGCTGCCGAAACCGTTATGGCATCATGTCGGCATGTGCATCTCTTTTCTCGGACGGGAAACCTGCCGCCCCACAAACCCTA
Source organism: Spirochaetota bacterium (assembly GCA_017302045.1). GTDB lineage: Bacteria > Spirochaetota > Leptospiria > Turneriellales > Turneriellaceae > Turneriella. The sequence goes on along the minus strand of JAFLED010000238.1, from coordinate 2,356 downwards.
AGTGCAGTGAATGCGTCATGCAGGCATACTGCGCATATGCAAGCAGCAGGAATAAATAACCGCTCCGCCGCAAAATGCGGCGCAGCAGGTCGTTGCAGCCTTAGGTGCCGAAAGCTTTTTTCGCTGCACCCGATCCCGGGCGAAAAAACCAAAACACATATCCCAGGCACAAAATCGTAAATGCGCCCAATGCGTACTCCGCTAACGGCATTGATTTTCCATACTTCTGCAGCATGTAGACGATGCTGCCGCTCATACCGATCACGCGGATTGCCTCCAGGTACGGGGCCCAACGCCGCGATTCAAGTATGCCCCCCCAGGAAATTATCATAAGCCAAATGAGTCCGCTGCCGGCGGCTCTCTCCCACCCGGCGAGCGGCGATTTCGGAGAAATTACGAGTAACATATAACCCAAACCCAGCGCCACGTGCAAAGCAAGATACGGAACCGAAGCCGGAAAACTCACCGCAGCATACCGCACCTGCTCTGCAATTGTCATGCCGAGCTTTTTTTTCGGGCTGGTATCCAGGCCGCGGGGCATCCACTCGGGCGGCATAAACCAGACCTTGATTTTATCCCAGAAGTACGGCGCCTGCCAACTTAGTTTAGCCACGACTTTGAAGTGATGAAAATTAATGGTAACGGGATTATATGACTTGGGATGATCGAGTACCCCGAAGCAGACTTCTTCTCCCTCGGGTTCGAATGTTCCGAAAAATTTGTCCCAGATAATGAGAAACTCGCTGTAATTTTTATCGAGATATTGTGCATTCGTGCCATGGTGCACGCGGTGGTGCGAAGGTGAATTAAAGATTATTTCAAAGTACGGCATCTTGCCAATAACCCGCGTGTGATGCCAGAAACTCATGAAGAGGTGAATCCCCACCATGCCGTAGATAAAGACGGGTTCGAACCCCATGAACGGCAGAGGTAAGAAAAACAAAAAGGAGTAGAGGCGCATCGTCACACTCGCCCGCAGCGCGACGCCAAAGTTAAATTCCTCCGCAGAGTGGTGTGGGCTATGTGCAGCCCAGAACAGGTTCACGCGATGCCCAAAGCGGTGGCACCAGTAGAACAGGAAATCGATAAGTACGAGCAGAATCGCCCCCGACCACCAGTTCGTGGGTATTTTGTAAGGCGCAATATTCTCGTAAATGTAGCCATAACCCCAGAATATCAGAACCGCCACAAGCAGGTTCGACGTCTGGTTACCGATAGCCGTGCCGATGTTGGCAACCGCCTCGCTGAACGAATAGTAGCCTTTCTTGGCGGTGAGATTGTAGATAATTTCTACGAGCAGTAAAGCAATCGCGATCGGCGTCACGAAGGCATATGGATTAAATTTATCCATGGTTATCCTCCTGAATATCTGGACTTCAGGCCTTGCCTGAAGACGGGCTCGTTGGGCGTAAAGTGAGTTTTGGAGAACGACGCTCATACAGGCACAGAATTCGGTTACAATGAGCTTCCGGAAATTGCAAAAAAAAGCTCCCGGGAGCATTTGCCGTAGCGGTAAATGTTCTCTGGAGCCTTTTGAGCACGACAACCCACTTTGCCTGCGGCAAAGCCGAAGGCCTGTGCGCGCGGCGTGATTGCGTAGCAATCACTTCGCTCTCTGAAGGCAGAGACCTACGCGATTTCCTTGAAATCGCTTCGGTCGCCGAAGACGGAGAGCGAAGACGCTCTCCCGGGCCTCCGAAGGACCATGCAAATCGCTGCGCGATTTGCCAATTAAAGGCATTGGCGATGCAGGTGTTAACTTCCGTGTATCCTCCGAAGCGGAGACCCGATGACGGGTCGCGGCGCTACGTTCGCTGGCGGGAAGGGAACGGGTGTGCCCCCTGCTCTATTGCGCAACTCCCTAAACTAAAAAGGCTCCCGAAGGAGCCCTAAAGCTTCACAACCCAAACCTGTGCGCGTCCTACTCTCCCGGGCCCCGAAGGACCAAGTACCATTGGCGATGCAAGTCTTAACTTCCGTGTTCGGGATGGGAACGGGTGTGACCCTTGCTCTATTGCGCACAGATTTGGGTTGTGAATAGTTGATTACGAATATGGTATTTTGTTCTGGGCTGGCCATAAGCCGCTCGTAAACCCTCAGCCTCGCAGTTTGCAAGCAAACTGCTGCTAAAGCGCTTCGCGACTTGCGTCGCTCCGCTGCTTCGGGTTTCCGTCGAGGCTTTCGCCTCGAACGCGCCTTATTGGCAGCCCTCGCATCTCCTTCGGAGATGCTTTGGAGCATAATATGGTCAAGCCTCACGACCGATTAGTACTACTTGGCTCACAGCTTACACTGTTTATACCTATAGCCTATCAACCTGGTAGTTGGCCAGGGGTCTTTAGGATGGGGCGAACCC
>JAFLED010000237.1 GCA_017302045.1 Spirochaetota bacterium | reverse complement strand
GCGTCAGCCAGTGCGCCGAGACAACAAGCACTGCGCGAATGCCCTCGAGGTTGCGCGCCAGCGTGGCCCAGGTTTCTGAGAACGGCGTTTTTTCGATCGCGTTCATCGGCGAGCCATGGCCGATGAAAAAGACAGGAAGACGCAGAGGAGCCCTTATTCGGTAAAAGAAACTTTCATCTGCAATCCGCCGCTCGCTTCTTCGATCGAGGTATAGAGATTATTGCCGGTCGCGTCTTCTTCCCACCAGGTTGCAGTTACCGCAAAGGCGCCGATAAAAACAATCGACGCGAGCGCCATGATGCGTATGCGTATATGAATGCGGTCTTTGCGCTCGCTTTCGACGCGCGCATGCATTTTGCGGTCCCATTCGCCGCTGTAAAGGCGCGAGCTAAACTCGTTGCCGACGGTAATTTTTTTTTGTTTCATAGAAACCTCATGCCGCCTGAATTATTCTTTCCCTGAGTAAGGCCAGACCGCGCGACAAGCGCGATTTGACGGTACCCGGCTTGATATCGAGCCGCTGCACAATTTCGCGTGCCGAAAAACCCATAAGAGTAAGTTCTACGACGCGCGCATAATGTTCGGGTATATGCCGCAATTCGTCGACCACTTGCGCGGTCATTTCGGCGACGGTATCGTCTTCGGCTGGCATGACGCTCCAGCGCCGGCGCTCGCCCTCGATGAATTTTTCGGCCTTCATCTCTTCGCGGTGGCAGCGCGAGTTCATGCGCAGCGATTCGTTTTTCGCAATGGTATAGAGGTATGACCTGAGCTTGCCCTGTTCTTTGAGTTTGCCCTTATTGAGTGCCCGGTAGGCGCGCAGGTATACCTCTTGCGCCACGTCGTCGATAGCATAGGAGTATTTTGCGTCGAGGTGGCGGCGAATCGCCGCCAGAACCGGGCGCTTTGTTTCGGCGATGATCTCCGAAAATTCCACCGTTTTATTTCTCTCCGGAAAATTTCTTTTCGTATTTGAGCAGCGCGTCGGCCGCCTTGGCGCGTTGTTCGGGTGTCAGCACCTTGTGCAATTCGACAACCTTATCGAGAAACAGTTCTTCGTCGGCGTCGCGCAACGCGTCGTGCCTTGCTTTGAGCGCCGAGAGTTTGCTGCGATCGATATTCTGCGCGCGCACCAGCTCGGTCATGGCCTTAAACTGCGCGTCGCGTTCGTTTTTACCCGCTTTATGCTTCGCGATCATTTCTTCTTTGATTTTCTCGAGTGTGCTCATTTGCGCCTGGTTGAGCTCGAGTTCTTTCGTGATGCGTTTGGCTATCACCTCGGCGCGTTCTTCGGGGGTGCGATTTTTCCACGGTTTGCAATAGACGAAAACGGTGGCCAGCAGTACTGCCCCAATGACCAGTACGAAGCGCTTCGTACTATAATTGCTGATTACGTTATCTTCCATACGCTCTGTAGACCCTGAATATAATGAAAAGTTCCGAAAAAGGCCGGTTTTTTATGCCGGATTTCTACTTGTCCAGTAAGATGATTTCAACGCGCCGGTTTTTTGCCCTGCCCTCGGCGGTCGCATTATCGGCGACCGGGTCTTTTGCGCCCTTGCCGTCATAACTCATGGTGTCGGGGTTTAACTCGGCACTGTCGATGAGGTATTCGGCGACGCGTTCTGCGCGCTTTTCAGAAAGTGTCAGGTTATACGTTTCGTCGCCAGTGGCGTCTGTGTGGCCGCGCACGCGTATATGGTGTGCATCCGACACTTTGAGCATCTGGCCAATGCGATCGAGCGCTTCTTTAGCGGGTTTATTGAGTTTAAAACTATCGCTGTCGAAAAAAACATCGGGCAGCGAAATCGCGACACCCTGATCGGTAACGCGAACGCTGAGTTCAGGGTTATCTTTTTCGATCGACTCTTTCAGTTTAGCGGCGAGATCGATCTTGGCAGTTTCGCTGCGGCCGCGAAACTTACGATAATAACTGCGGCTCTTGATTTTAAATTCATTGGCAAGACCCTGTTCGTTCACGACGATCACGTTATAATCTTCGGTCGCGTAGTAGGGGATACCCTGCGCGGCGTCCCAAAACCAGACGGCTGTCACATAACCGAAAACACGCGGCCCGCCGGGATCGTCGCCGCCATACGAGAGCTCGTAGTTCGAGATAAACTTGTGGCAGTTCTTTTGCCCCTCTTCAGATTTCACATTCTCGGTGCCGCGGTATTCGTAGCGCACATTGAACGGTACGAGAATGAGCGAAGAAAAACGCATTGCCTCTTCGCCGGGGCGCTCCCACGTCGCGCCGGTTTCGAGCGCAGCGTCGCCGGTCAGAACCGGGTCGCGGTTTTCGGGAAAGGTCGGTACCGAACGTATATTCGGCATATATTGGTTTTTGTCGACGACGAACTGGCCGGTGGGTTTCAGATAAAAACTCGCGGCGTATTTTTCTGATTCGCCATAGGGCGCTTTCGAGTCGGTGCCGCGGATCAGGCTTGTGAAAGTGCCTTCGAGCGGAAATCCCTTCACCGGGTCTGGGTTTTTCGCTTCGAGTAAAACCCGGTGAAAAACCGAACGTTTCTGCGCAATTTTACCGACTTTAATCACCTGGTCGGAAAATTTTTTGAGTTCGAGAATCTCACCCGCTTCGAATTGCCAGCGCAGTATCTTGCCCTTTGCCTCAACGAAAATATCGGCAGCACCTTTCAGCGCGGGTTTACCGCGCGGCGCGGCGGTGATTTGCCCGGCAAAAAGTGTGCAGAAAAAAACTGTGGCGTAGCGGCGCTTAGCCATAGGCTCCCGTATTAGACGTTACCATATGCTCTTTGCTTTTAATTACGGCAAAAGCTGCCCTATAGGCCAGAATTGTAGTGTATGCGGGCAAGCGAATTATGTCTCATGAACAGATTCCCTCGTGTGTGCCTGTTCGCGCATGGTTTTAGGGGGAATTCCTGAATCTCATTTCTGCGCGGGCGGACGCCGTTGCAGCATACCCGTCAGCGTTGCCGCCATAAGTTCGCCCGTGATGCCCGAAATACACTGCCATGCCACCGGGTTCGTGCAGGTCACCGTACCGGGAAACTGGGTGCATGGGCGGCAGGCAAAATCTCCGGCCAGAACGCGCGCGCGCGTCGCAAACGGCTGCCAGACGCGCTCGTTCAGCGGGCCAAAAATGCTGAGACCTGGCACCCCGCAAAGCGCGGCGATGTTAAGAGTTTCGGCGTCGGTACCGGTCACCCAGGCGGCCTCACGTGTAATGGCGATCTTCTGCTCTTCAGTAGGATGCACCACGAGTCCGGTGACTTCTACCGCGCGTTCGGTCATCGCTTCGCTGAGTTGTCGTGCGAGATCCTGTGCTGATATAATTTCCCCCGCGTGATCTGGGGCCGCCCCGATAAGCAGCATGAGATGTGTGTGACGCGCCGACTGGTTGATGAACTTCGCGAGCTGCAGACTGAGATGACCCGTCGCGGGTTCTGTCGTGTCGATGGCTACGACACCATAACTTTCTTTCGGCAAGTCTGTATTCGCCGCAACCGCAGGCAGTTCTGGTTTTTTCCAATCGGCAATTTTTTCGCCTACGAGATATTCGAAAAAAATCTTCAGCTGGTGAATATAATGATGGTTCTCGGTGTTGAAAGGCAGAGAGTAGTTCAGCGTCGAAAAACCCTTGAGCGGCGCGAATCCGGCGCGGTGCCTGATAAAGAGCAGCCGCGCGGCCCACTTCAGGGCACGGTTGGCTTTTGTGTCGGGATTCAGGAAAACGATAGTACGGTATTTGGCCGAGAACAGCAGGCGTAGCGCCGCAAAGAAACCCTGCGGCACAGAAACCGGGTTTGCCCAGGGGGCGGTCAGCGCATGCATGCCATTCACATCGGGTTTGCTGGCAAACCGGTCGGCCCATAATTTTAAGAAATAAGGGAGAAAAGCGTTGTAACGTGTATCCAGCGACGAGACGATGAGTGTTTTCGCTGGAAACTGAATGCGCTTAAATTTCATGATCCGTTGCCCTGAGTGTTGTGCCGTCGGGAAAAACAACCCGCGTTGCTTTGTGCATGGATTCCGGCTGCAGGTAGACAATGGTTCGGCGTCTTTGCCGCGGCGAAATCTTCTTTTCGCTGAATATTTTTGCGAGCGATTTTTTGCCATAAGGCTGCGCAATCGTATAAGAACGCGTTATTGCGTCGCCGCGCACATAAGGCGATGCCTCAGGGGCGGGCAGGTCATTGCTTTGCCCGAGGCCCCGGCGAAAAATCACGGCGTCGCTTTCGGTATGCGCGAAAAAAGGCGGCACGGCGAATGGAAGTTTGTGCGCGCGCGCGAAATGGCCGCGTGTGAATTTGCGTACGATCGCCAGGCGGCGAAACGCGTAGAACAGGGTGCGGGCTTTTTCATTTTTGGCCAGCGCATTCCAGCGTTCGAGAGGCAGACGGAGCTCGCGATGCGACCTCGCTGCCTCTTCTAAGCCGGGGGGAGAAAATGCGGATATTACCCCGGCCGGTGAGGCAGAAGGGGGTGGGGCGACCCGCATCCGATTTCTTGCGAATCTCAAATCTGTATTCGATGCATCGTCAAACCAGCTAAAACCCAGCGCCGCGGCACGCACGCGTACTTCTTCGCGGCTCAGTTTAAAAAGCGGGCGCCAGAAACCCGATACCTCATCGTATTCCGATAATGCCGGCAAAAATGCTTCCGGAATTTTTCTTTCGCGCCTGAGCGCTATCGTCTCAAGATAATCGGAATAGTTATGGCCGGTGACAACCTCCGCGCCTGGTGTGGCGGCGCGCAGCCACAAAAGCCGTTTGCGCCTGACCAGCGAAGCGGTATGCTCCCAGCTGTTACCCAGCCGCTTTGCAATACGGGATACATCCGCCTGTTCTTCTAACCAGGTTGCGTTGAAATAGCGCGCACGGATTTCCCGGAAGACTTTGCTGCGTGCAGGCTCAACCGGCGTGTCATAATGATGCAGGTAATATAGTGTCATGGCTCTGCCAGTCAGCGACGCTGCATGCGCGGCGAGTACGCTGTCAGCCCCGCCTGAGAATGCAATAATAAAACTCTGGATCGCAGAGTCGGCGAAGGAGCGGCTTTTGTCAGCGAACGCTGAGCGTACGTGATCGCCAGCCTGTCGAGCACCGGTGAGCGGGCGACTCCCGGATACTTCGTGTATCCCGGCGTTCAAGCGTTGGCTTTGGTGAATTTCGCGCCGAGCTTGAAGCGCGCCAGCACGTCTTTGATATCCTGCGTCAGAATCGAGCGCAGCGCGGCTTCGGCGTCGTTAATCACCTCGATGATTTTCATGTTTTCTTCGAGCGTGAAATCCGAAAGCATGAAAGCTTTGATCTCGTTGTCTTTTGGGTTAGCGATCTCTTTGCCGCGTATTTTTACCGGGCCAACACCCATACGAATACGCACAAACTTGTCGGATTTTAATCCGCGCGCGATGGATTCTACGCCGATATTGGGAATTTCGGGAGGACCCTGCGCAACAACGACTTCGCCGTATTTCATGGTGATGTCGTCGTGCACGACGATAATATTGGCGACCTGCACGCGCAGAAACGAAGCGATATATAGCACCGCTTCGCCCGAGAGATCCATAAATGTCTGCGGCTTCAGCAGCACAATATCGTGCCCTTCGAAGTCGCCCTGGCCCAGAAGAGATTTTTTCTTCTTGGTTTTGATTTGAATACCGGTATTGTTCGCAAGAACATCGACGACTTTAAAGCCGATGTTCTTACGGTTGTTCATGTAGCGGTCGCCGGGGTTGCCGAGACCGATCACCAGTTTCAGGTTCGAGAGCGCCATTTATGCCGC
>JAFLED010000236.1 GCA_017302045.1 Spirochaetota bacterium | reverse complement strand
CAGCAAGGAAAAGGCTTGCTGCGAGCCTACAGATTTTAAAGGTTTGAATCATGGCTTCTGGGATTCAGAGCACTGTTACCTTAACGGCGGGGTTGGCGGGACACCGAAGACAGAGACCCAAAACTTTGCTTTGCAAAGTTTCGGATCACGAACCCTGCGGGTTCTTCGTCCCGCCACGGCTGCTACCGAGACGGCTAATTGCGGGGTATGTCGACACCCGAATCCCCAACCGGGGCCGGCAGGCAGCGAAATTACCGTCCTCTGAAGCTGATTTTGAAGGGTTCGCAAACGAAGTCCTGTTTCACCTCTATCCTAAATATTGCCCCGATCACAACCTACAACTTAGCCGGCTGATCTCCACGCGGCCGTACGCGATCAAATGCCCAAAGTGCCGGCACCAGCAATCGCGGTTCAGCTATACGCCGTTCCACCACCTGAAGCTGCCGGTGTGGCAGTTTGGCTGGGCGATTTGGGAAAGCCTGCAGCGTTACCCGGCGGTATTGTCCTCCAATGAGATCCGGCGCCGGTTGGGCATCGGTGCGAACTCTGCTTTGCTCCTGAAAAGAAGACTGCAGCTATTTGCAACCCAACAGATGCCGCGCATCAAAGAATTAATGCAGCACGAACTGAAAGAAAGATTTTCAGGAGTAAGACTACCAAACGTTTCTGAGAACAAAAACGTAAACCAAGTGCTTCACCACCGCCCGGTGCCGCAGGCCGATTCGATGGTTTTATTTTCAGCGAGCCAACGATCGAACCAAGGCCGCAAGCGCCACAAGCACACCGGCCAAACGGCATCGATCTATCTTAGCGACAAACTGGGCGGCGCCCAGGTGGGCACGCTGGTTCATACTCTTAGCTGGAAGGGAGGGCCTGTAATATACGATTCAATCAGCAATAACAAGGGCGAAACGCTACGACCCTTGTTAGACGACTACCTGCCGAAAGACGTGCCTGTCTTTACTGACGAAGGCTATAAGTGGTATTTTAGAATTAACCGTAACCACCGCATGGTGAACCACAGCCGCAAGTCCGAAGACAGGCGATTCAAGTGGGCGCGCAACCGCTGGTCCCTGAACGGTGTTCACAACCAAGTCGCCGAAGGAAATCACCGCAACCTGAAGTGGCACTTCACGGCCGGTTATTCTTACATTCGCCCAGAGTATTCGCAGCTCTACCTTAATGAATATGCATTTTGGAAAAACGTGAAATACTACGGCTGGGACAAATTGATCCGCACCGAAACCGAAAATAAATTGGCGGCGGCGAGTCGTGGGCTTGAAGCTTTTTCAGAGACCAATATAGAGAGTGCTACAGAGGTAAAAAACGGCTCTTCAGAGAGCGATCTTAAGCCAGGGCACAGTCAAACCCGACCCGGCTCTTCCGAGCCGCACGCAGGGCAAAATAACGGGGCTGGCGGGGCAAATAGGGGAGCTTTTTTAGAAACAAATCGGAATAAGAGAAGTCACAAGGTCAGGGTAATACCAGAAATACAAAAATTGGTACTACCCCCAAATTCATCCACCGAGCGCCCACCCCGAGGCTTTTACCGCGGGGTGGGCATTCGGAGTTTGAAATTGCGGGGTTGGCGGGACTCGAACCCGTGACCTTCCACGTGACAGGCGGATGCTCTAACCAACTGAGCTACAACCCCTTAAAGGGAACCTGAAAATCAGGTGTGGCAGGTTTTAGGTCTGAGACAGGCTGTCTATGAAAAGTGAAAGAGAGCGCAGCAGCGGCGCATGCAATGGGGCGGATGGACATCCGCCCCGCGACTTTTGCTTAATTCAGGGGCTTGATGCCTTTCAGAATACGCACGAGTGCTTTGTGGTGCTTCTTTGCGCCTTCTTCTGAAACGATACCGAAAACCACGAGAATCTTGTCTTTCGGGGTTTTGACGATCATCACGCCGACCTCAACCGGATGGCCTTCGACGGTGCCTTTGCCATCGACCGAATGCGCCTGCATACCATTGATCGTCAGGTCTTCGCCCGGGCCATGCGTCAGGTTCTGCACTGCTTTGCTGAGCTCGGCATCGAGCGCGTTCATCGCCGCTTCAACGCTTTCGGCGGGCATGATGATAAAGCTCAGGTTGGCGAGGCCGTCTTTCGTGGCCGCGTTCAGCGAATGGTCGTCGCCGGTGACTTCCCAGCTACCAGGTATGTCGACCACGACGCCTGAATCCGCATGCGGGTATTTTTTAGCCGCGAGCGCACCTGCGGTGGCAAGCGCGACGGCAATAATCAAAAGTTTCTTCATAATTCCTCCGAGAATTTTTGTGTGAGGGCGATGACCTTTTCGGGCGGCCATAGCGTCAATGCCTATACCACAACGAGACGCGGATATTCATCCCATAGGCTGGCGCGACGATTCTTCAAAAAGCCGGCGCCCTAATAAGCCTTGACGCGCACAATAAAGACCGAACTCTGAAGCATGAAATTGCGTGGTGTGATTATTCCTGCCGGCCTGATTCTGGCCGTTGCCGCAACGCGGCTTTTGCCACACCCGCCCAACTTTACACCCGTCATGAGCGTCGCCCTTTTCGGTTCTGCGGTATTCATGAACCGTTTTGCGGGTATCGGGGTGGCAATTGCGGCGATGGCCGTATCGAACGTGATCTTAGGTTCGCACTCAACCTGGGCGTTTGTTTACGGCGCTATGGTGCTGACCGGCATTTTAGGATTCACACTGCGGCAAAAACGCTCTCCCCTGAAGATCGCGGCTGTCTCGCTCGCGGGTAGCCTCGTTTTCTTCGTGGTGTCAAATCTGGGGGTCTTCATCATGCAAGACCTGTATCCCAAAACAGCCGCGGGTCTCGTGGCCTGTTATACCATGGCTTTGCCATTTTTTAAAAATACGCTCGCGGGTGATTTCCTGTTTACCGGCGTCTTATTTGCAACGCACTATCTGCTTACCCGTCGCTCTGACGAAAGCAGGCTCGCGAAAGCGGCTTGACCTCGTTTTCACGCGCGCTCCACTTTATTCTCGCCCAGCAACGCGGTAAAAGCGCGCGTCGTGTATTTGATAATCCACTGAGCATATCGGCGCCGGGTGGCGATTTCAAAACTGCGGTATATACACCCGAAAACCCGGTGCGGCATCCGATTATTTTTTTGCATGGCATGTCGCCTTTGGGTATTCATGACCCCCGTCAGATCATCGCGGTGCGCGCGCTTGCCGCTGCCGGGTTTCGTATCATTTGTCCAGAGATACCATCGATCAAAGATCTGAAAATCACAACCGAGAGTATCGGCAGCTTTGCCGGGGTGGCGCAGGCGATTCTGGACGACGCCAGACTTTGCCCATCGGGCCGGGCGGCGTTTTTTGCCCCGTCGTTTTCGGGGGCAATTTGCCTGAAAGCTGCGGCGATGCCCGCACTCAGAGACCGTATTACCGCAGTCTGCGCGCTGGGCTCCATGGCGCAGGTGCGTGGCAGTATGGAATACCTGTTTTTATCAGATGAAGCCGACACGTATGCGCGCTATATCGTACTCGCGAACTACCTGCCGCTGGTGAAAAAATACCGCCCGCTGGCCGCGGTTTTTGCGGCATTGGCGCGCGATAACTGGAATGAGAGCGCCTCAAAAAATCCCCGGCTGACAGGTTTTACCGCAACGCATGACGCGGAGACAATTTTAAAAAAACTTTCTCTACCCAACCGTAAACGCGCCGCAGCCCTGAAAAGCGATCGCAGCTATCGCAAAGAAGTCTTCGCAGAACTCACTCCATATATGGAGCGCGAGCTCGAGGCGTATGACATCGTCGCCGTCGCCGGCAGCATTCAGGCACCGACGCTGCTCATGCATGGCATCAGCGACAATGTGATTCCCCCGGGGGAGTCACTGCGTTTGGCGCCGCATCTCGCCCGAAAACGTCTGGTGATTTCGCCGTTTCTGGGCCATGCCGACAGCGCGGTTTCGCTGAAACTCATCGCCGATGTCTGGCGCCTTGTCGCGGGTTTCGCGTATTTCTTCAGGCATGCGGCGCGCTGATGGAGCGACGGCCAACGGTCAGGTAAATTTGTCGATTCTCAGTTCAGCAGAAGTTGTCAGGCTCGAAAATGTGACGGTGGCGCGCGCGGGTAAAGCGGTGCTGCGCGCGGTGAATTTTTCAGCGCGACCCGGTGCGCGGATATTCATTGGCGGCGAAAATGGCGCCGGTAAGAGTTCGCTTTTAGCGCTGCTCGCCGGCAAGTTATACCCGTTTAATAACGAGGGTCGCCGCAGCTATGCGTGGGATTCAGAGAACGAAAACTTTCGTCAGGCGCGTCGCCATATCGCCTTCGTCGGCCGCGAAGAGCAGAACCGGCTGCAGGCCATTCACGCCACAAGCACCGTCGCTGAATTTCTTGCCGGGCATCTCGAAGGCGAAGATTTTCTCTACCGCGAGAGCTTACCTGCCGACGCGACGCGCGTCAACGAAGTCATACACAAATTCGGCCTCGCGCACCTCGCAGGGCGCACGTTGCGCACGCTGTCGCTGGGTGAAATGCGGCTCGCACTCATCGCGCGCTTGGGATTACACCCACGCCGGCTCTATCTTTTCGATGAGGTCTTCAGCAGTCTTTCGCCCGTCGTCGCCGAGCGTATCGCCGTCTGGATTCAGCGCCTGCCGGCGACTGCCGCGGTGATTCTCACCGGGCATGACGATGAGCGTATGACACAGTTTGTATATACCGATCGGTATATCGTCAAAGAGGGTAAAATTCAGCGCGCAGAACCGCTTAGGTTTGCCGCAGAGGTAAATCCGCCTGCGGCGCAAAAACAATCACCGCCGAAAGGAGAGATTCTCGTCGAGGCAGAGACAGCAGATTTTTATCACGACTTTCAACGGATTTTCGAGGGATTGTCTTTTCATGTCTTTGCCGGCGACCGCATCTTATTGACGGGAGCCAATGGTTCGGGTAAAAGTACGCTTTTGCGCATTCTGCACGGCGATTTCTACCCGGCCTGGGGCAAAGGGTACCTGAGGTTTTCGGGCAGCCTCAGGCATGAGCGCAAGGTAGAGTTATGGAATAAGGTACAGATGATTGCCGCTTCGCATTTCACGTATTATCCGCGGCGCATGACCGTGGGCGAGGTGCTGGCGTCGCGCTATTCGGGATCGATCTATGAGTATCCCGCAACGCTACCGGCTATGGCGCAGCCCGTGATCGATGCCTTTGCCGTCCATAGTTTTCAGCAACGCCTCTTCAGCGAACTCTCTGAAGGTGAAAAAACCCGTGTGCTGTTCGCGCGCGCGTTTCTCGAGCCGGCGCCCGTTTACCTCATCGACGAGGGATTTATCGCGCTGAGTGCCCGTTCCTTCGAGGCGGCGGTCGGCTACCTCAACCGATTACCCGGCGAAAGCGTCGTTGTCATTGCCGCCAACGAACGCATCGCTTTGCTCAAAGACCGCCTGGCTTTTGATATTAAAGAGTGGCAACTGGCGGACGGGCGGCTTGCGCCGCCGCACGGTCCGCCTGCCAATTCTCTTTAGCGCGTTTCGAATAGACGTAACGTTCGAGCTTGGATTCTTTGATGCCCGCGATCTTCAGAAAAATAAAACCGTCGAGTGCGTCGCTGAAATCTTTATCGATACCGAAGTCGAAAAAGTTGACACCGCCTTCTTCGCAAAGTTCGGTGTATTGTTTGTAGAGCGTCGGCACCGCGTAACCGTAGTGTTTGAGGTTTTGCTTGAGTTCCTTGAATGCCTGCTTGTATTCGTCGCTTTTGAGCTGCTGCTGCAGGCGATCCTCAGCGTCTTTATGGAAGGTAAACCGGTGTTTGGCACGCACCGG
>JAFLED010000235.1 GCA_017302045.1 Spirochaetota bacterium | reverse complement strand
GAGCAAGGTTTCTTTGTCGGTGAGGTAGGGCGAGATCGTCTTGATATCGGCCTTATTGCCGATGTTGCCGAGTGCGCGTATCGTGGCGCTTTTCACAAACAGATCCTGTTCTTTGGCAAGCAGCGCGACGAGAGGCTCGCGTGCTTCGGGAGCCCTGAGGCGGCCGAGCGCATTGGCGCTTTCACGACGCAGCGTCGCGTTTTCTTTGCCGTCTTTCTTCAGGTGTTCGAGAATGGGATAGACGCAGGTGTGGATTTTACTCACCGCGCATTCGCGTATCGCGTTCATTTGCCGGTTTTCGCTGTCCTGGCCGGCTTCGAAGGCGCGTTTGGTATGGTATTCGCCGCGCGTTTCGGCAAAGAGCGCTGTTAGCGATGTGACAATAAAAATAAAGGTCAGTTTCATGCCACGCCATAAGACAATGCGGGCGCGCCGTCAACGGTTTACCGTACCGGCGCTGTGAAATGTCTTGCCGTGGCCCGTCGCCGCGCAAAGACAGGGCGTGCGGATTGTCCCGTTGCTCGTCCCGGTTTTGTTTCTGGCTGCATGCGCCGAAAACCGCCTGCATACATATATGCTGATACAGACACCGGGCACCCCGGTTGAAACAAAGGGCAAAAAGAAAGGCGAGATTGAACTTTCGCCTAAGCCTTTACGGCTCACGATGATCGCCCCCGAAGCAGAAGACCTCGAAAATCTCGCCGAAGACCTGAAACTTGTAGCACAATCGAAGTACCACCGTTTACCCCCGCTGACTTTTTTGCGTTTCGATTTTGAAAACCGCACAGCCTTGCACTGGAAGCTCGACCTCGCCAGCGCGTCTTTCAGCGAACCCGGCGGTAAAATTTACCGCGCGGTAACCGCAAAAGAATACGCGGCACGCTTTACTTCGGTCGCGTACGAACATTTCAGGTACGACGCGATGTACGCATCGTATATCACGCGGCACGATAACGAGGCGCCGAAAGAATCTTTTTGGTTCGAGAAAAAGGCGCCGCATGAAGGCGTCGTGCTGCGGCGCGGCGACGCGGGATTCCAGGTGGTGCCATTCGAATTTATTCCCGCAGGAGTAGAAGATCTGACTTTCCGCTACCCGGTCGACGAAAAGAATTTCCGCGAACTCAAGATTCGGCTTTATACCGAAAGAGGTTCCTGATTTCAGGGTGGCATAAAACAGTAACATGGAAATCCGACTGCTGATTTTTATTGCGCTGGTGAGCGCCGCGATTCTGACAAAACTTACCTGGCAAAAAGGTTATAGGGTTTTTAAGTTATTGCCGTTGCTGTTTATTTTTGCGCTCGCATTCTTGCGGCCGCAGAATGTCGACACGTTGTGGCTGGCGGCGATTTCGTTTGGTTTAGCGGGCGACGCGCTGTTGCTCTCAGAAAAAGGTTTTGTTCCGGGGCTCGCGAGTTTTCTGCTAGGGCATGTTTTTTATATCCTGGCCTTCGCGCGTGAAACTGGTGGATTTTTTTACACGCCACCGTTGTTGCTCGGCGTCGGCTCTGTCGTCATAGGAGTTTCATCCTATTTTGTCAGGCACTTGTTACAGTCGCGACAAAAAAAATATATCGTGCCGGTGATCATTTACACCTTTGTTTCCGGGCTTTTTGTGCTCAACGCATTTCGTTTTCCTTTTTTTTCATACGCAGTTTGCGGCGCCGTGTGTTTTGGTCTTTCTGATTTTTTGTTGGCATTTAATAAATTCATCCGTCCAAGTTGGTATGTGCAGGCGGCAGTATCACTCACCTATTACGGTGCACAGTGGATGCTCGCGCTGCATTTTCGATCTCTCTGAAGAGACGAAAGAACCGAACAACGCCCTTGGGTTTCCACAGATTACCCAGGGCAAGCTAATTAGGGGGATTTAAAATGGAGCATGTACGTATCACTCGTGTGCAGGTATTTCCGCAGGTAGACGGTAAAAATACCCTGGGCTATGCCCATGTCACACTTTCAGACGCTTTCGTCGTCAAAAACCTGCGCCTGGTGAAGGGCCGCAAGGGTGTCTTTATCGGTATGCCGTCGTTTCGCTTAAGAAACGGCGAATATGCGGATGTCTTCTTTCCGGTTTCGCGCGAAGCGCGCTCGCTTTTGACCGAAGCGGTCGTCAATGCTTTCCGTGAAGAGCATCCCGAAATCATGGAAGGCCTCGAGGTCTATGACGCCGACGCGGCGGCCGTACCCGCATAAACACGCCGTTTTAGCCGGAAAATAGATTTTTACGTCCGGACTCGGTTTTACACACGTATCCTAAGGGGCGCCCAAAAGGCGCTCCACAGGAGACAATACACATGAAGAAAGTTTCAATGATTCTCGTAGCCGTTGCTTTCGCAGTAACAGGCATCTCAGCTGGCAAAATGAGCACAGCAGAGAAAGAATGCCGTTCAAAAGCTGACGAAGCGTTCAAAAGCGCAAAAACTGCGCACAAAGACGCTCTGAAAGACTGCAAAACTAAAAAAGGCCAAGAGAAGAAAGATTGCAACAAAAACGCAAACGACGCTTTCAAAGAAGCGACAAAAGCGAAAAACGAAGCATACAAACAATGCAAGTCACTCGCAGGCGTTCCTGAAGTACCAGCCGTTCCAGGCGTACCTTCAGTCCCAGGCATGGGAAAATAATTCCCTTTCGAAGCATCCCGGTATCACCGGGATGTTTTTTTGTTTTTTCCAAAAATTTCCCTCTCTCCATTTTTTAACCTCTCTCCAAACCAAAAACGCAGAACTTCCATAAAAGCTTGGCATCCTGAACAGCTTCGCGACCGATAGGTGATGCCTACCGTTGCAAATAAAGAATACAGGACCAGCTTGTATTAATAAAAAAAGATCGTTTTATCCTTTACTGAATGGCAGCCCTTCCCGAATGGGTTGTGCATGAGAGCGGAATTGCTTTCAACCCGGGTCGTCGAAAAGAAAACCTGCGCGCATTGCGGTGCGGCAGGTTCGGCCATTGTTACGGGTGGATTGTCATTTTGCTGCGAGGGTTGCAGCCGCGTCTACAGTATTCTCCGGGATCAGAATCTTCTGGGGTATTACGATTTCTCCGAAAGCCGGCCCGCTTCGCTCAAAGAATCGGCACGGCAGGATTTCACGTATGCCGACGGCGAGTGGTTTCACCGCACATTCACCACCGCGGCTGGCGCCGGGCGTTACGCGATACGCCTCAAGCTGCCTGCGATTCACTGCGCCGCCTGCGTCTGGCTGCTTGAAAAAATGCCTGAGATGCTGCCGGGCGTCACCGGCGCGCGGATTAATTACCTGCGCAAAGAGCTGACGCTCACCGCAGAGAATTCGCTGCCGGTTTCGCGCCTGGTACAGTTTGTCGCCGATTTAGGCTATGTACCCGATTTTAAACCCGAATCGGGCCGCAGCCGCGCGCTGACGCAATACGATAAAGGTCTTC
Organism: Spirochaetota bacterium; assembly: GCA_017302045.1. Lineage (GTDB taxonomy): Bacteria > Spirochaetota > Leptospiria > Turneriellales > Turneriellaceae > Turneriella. The sequence goes on along the minus strand of JAFLED010000235.1, from coordinate 2,495 downwards.
TGAAACGTATGGCGGTCGCTGCGTTTGGTTTCGGTAATGCGATGCTCTTTAGTTTTCCCGAATATTTTTCAGAGCGCCTCGAGGGTCGTTTTCAACTGACTTTTATGGCGCTGAATGTCGCACTCGCGGCGTTTATTCTCTTTTATGCGGCAGGCGAGTTTTTCGTCAATGCGTGGCGGGCTCTGCGTCAGAAAAAAATCATTCTCGATCTGCCGATCTCGGTCGGCATTATGGCGATGTTCGCGCGCAGTGTCGCCGAAATTCTCCAGGGTACAAGTTCCGGTTATTTCGATACGTTTGCGGGCTTAATATTCTTTTTGCTTATCGGACGTTATGTGCAGAGCCGTTCTTACACCTATCTCGCGTTCGAACGCGACAACCTGCTTTTTCTGCCGCTGGCTGTGCGTAAAAAGACCGGCGAAAATGAAAAAGTCACTGCCGTGCAGGATCTCCAGGTCGGCGATACCATACGCCTGCTGAACGGTGAGATTGCGCCGACGCGTTGCCGGGTTATTTCGGCTGCGGGTGCTGCGGATTATTCGTTTATCACCGGAGAAGCCCTGCCGGTTCAGCTCAGGGCGGGCGACACCTTCGAAACCGGTGGCAGGGTCGTGGGGCAATCCGTCGAAATGGAAATCACGGAGCCTGTCGACCAGGCGCGCATCAACCGCATATGGGAAGGGGCGGGGCAATCGGTTACCAGTACGACGTTTGCGACTGAAAGTTCGTTTGCCGACCGCATGTTGCCGTATTTTACTTTCGTGGTTATCGCCGCCGCGCTTGCCGGGCTCTTTTACTGGTTACCCAGCGACAGCGCAAAGGCGTGGAATGCCTTCTCTGCGGTACTCGTCATTACCTGCCCATGCGCGCTTGCGATGGCGAAGCCGTTCTCATTCTACACAACGCAGAGTGTGCTCGGGCGCGCGGGTCTTTACCTGAAGAGCGCAGCGGTCGTAGAAAAGTTTTTTTCCATCGGTCGCATTATTTTCGATAAGACCGGTACGATTACTGCCGCAGGTGAATACGAAGTCGCATTTAGCGGCGCTGCTCTGACAAGCGGTGAGCGCAGCGCTTTGCGGGCGCTGACGCGCGAATCGGCGCATCCCTTGAGCCGCGCGGTATTTGATTCGCTCGGCGATGCGGCAGACGAGGCGGTGGCTGGTTTCGAAGAGATCACTGGCCGGGGTATCGCGGGAGTGGTGCATAATGTCCGCTATCTTTTGGGCTCCGCAGATTTTCTGAGCCAGGCAGGTGTCGCGGTTCCGGCAGCTGCGGCGCCTAACGCGGGCAGCGTCGTACATGCCGCCGCCGGTGCGCGTTATCTCGGCAGTTTCAGTATCAGCAATAAATCGCGCGCCGGCCTCGGCGCTGCGCTCCAGAAACTTTCGGCGGATTACCGGCTCGCGCTCGTTTCGGGCGACAGCGATCGCGAGCGGAGTCGTTTTGCCGCGGTCTTTCCTGAGGGGGCTCCGCTGCATTTCAGTGCATCGCCTGCACAGAAGGCCGAGCTGGTCGGTCAGTTTGAAGAGCAGGGCCCGACACTGATGCTCGGCGACGGCCTCAACGATGCCGCGGCGCTGGGCCGCGCATCTCTGGGTATCGCGATCAGTGAGAATTCCGCAAACTTTTCACCGGCCAGCGATGCGATTTTAAATTCCGGTTCGTTCGCGCTTCTGCCGCGGCTCTTGAAGCAGGCGCGGCAGGCAAAAAAGACAGCTATCATTGCATACCTTATTTCCTTCGGTTATAACATTTTCGGGGTGAGCGTTGCCTTAACGGGCGGCCTCACCCCGCTTTTTTGCGCTATACTTATGCCCATCAGTTCGCTCAGCGTGATTGCGTTTACTTTTTTCATGGCGCGCGGTTCGGCCCGCCTCAGGGGGTTAAATTAATGGAAGCGTTGTTTATCCTGCTTGTCTTTAGCCTGCTGCTCGGCGGCGGATTTCTCGCCGCGTTCTTCTGGGCGCAGAGGAGCGGGCAATTTGACGACACCGAAACGCCCGCGCTGCGCATTCTTTTCGACGACGCCGATGCCGCGCGCGCGAAAGAACAAAAACCGCATATATCCGATTCAAAAACAAATCATAAAGGAGTTCCATATGGCAGTTGAGACCGGGGTCATGGAGACCTTCGAGTACGACAACCGAATCGTACGCAAGTTCGCGCTTGCGACGATTCTTTGGGGAGTCGTCGGGATGCTGGTCGGAATCGTTATTGCGGTTCTGCTCTACGTTCCGGACCTTCTGGGGCATTTCCCCTTTCTATCGTTCGGCAGGCTGAGGCCTTTGCACACCAATGCGGTGATATTCGCGTTCGCGGGTAACGCCATCTTCATGGGTGTGTATTATTCGCTGCAGCGCCTCTTAAAAACCCGGATGTATTCCGACTTATTGTCGAACATCAACTTCTGGGGTTGGCAGCTGATTATCGTATCGGCGGCTTTGACGTTGCCGTTCGGTATCACATCGAGTAAAGAATACGCCGAACTCGAATGG
>JAFLED010000234.1 GCA_017302045.1 Spirochaetota bacterium | reverse complement strand
AAAGAAACCTTGCTCCGCCGGCAATCCGCACGAGCGCTCTTTGACATCAACGATAAGGCGGCCGCGGCAGAAGTTTCGGGTAAAATCGCTGGCGAAAAAGACGATTATACCCGCGCCGAGATGCTGAATACCGCGCTACAGCACGAGGCTGGTAAGGTCGAGCACGCGCTCGCGCTCAGCAAAATACTTTTCAGCAACGACCGCGCTGCCCGGCTCAGGGCGGCCGAAGTTCTGGGCGACTATAAAAATAAAGAAACCCTGGGCGATCTCGAGCGCGCCTACCAGGTTGAAAGCGACCGTGAGATTCGTAGTGCCATTCACCATGCGATTGGTCAGATTACTTTTGCAAATTGACGCCCGGATCTTGCAGTTTGATTGACGGCGTGTCTCGAAAGCAATAAGCAACTCGCGGACGGGCGCGCAGGCGGCCGTTCACACCGCTGCCCAGATGGCGGAATTGGTATACGCGCTAGTTTCAGGTACTAGTGAGGGCAACCTCGTGGGGGTTCAAGTCCCCCTTTGGGCACAGTTTATTTACGGAACTTAGAATATGCCGCTAACAGGCGCGGCATTTCTTTCTTTAAACGCTCAGCCATCATCTTCTTGCCTTCGTGCGTCGGGTGAAGCCCATCGGGAATCAGCTTGCGGAATTCGGCGCGCGGCAGATCAAAGTCGAGCGAAAAATCGATCGTGAGCAGCGCCGATGAAATAATGCGTTCGCGCAGGTCTTGCAGTTTTTCTTCTTGCCGCTGCTCTACCATCGGTATGGGTAGGCCGATAACAGGCATGATGTCGCGCGCCATCAGCTCATTTGCCATAGTTTGAATATCCGCCATCATCTGCTGCGTGGTGCGGCCGCGGTTGGCGTCGTTGGTGCCACCCATGATAATACAGATCTGCGGTTTTACCGGAATCACATCGGTCTTCATACGGCGCAGCATGTCGTCGAGCTGAGAACCGCTCACGCCCCGGTTGATGATACGAATGCCCGTATCGTTCATGACCATCTCGGTCCACGATTCACCGTTGGGATAACCCCACGTGATGGAGTCGCCAAGGGCGACGATCGTCAGAGCTTCTGTCTGAATACCGCTACTTTGAGGACTATTCACCGGATATAGAAATGGCAACAGACCGCACAGAGCGACCAATACCTTGATAAGCATACTTTTCTTGACTCTTTTCATTGGAAACCCCTGCAATTTTATCTTGCGGCGCATAAAACATAAACGGATTTTTTGTTCAGCTTGTCAAGGACAAACCCGTTCTATGGCCACTGTTGATTTTCGTCACAATCCTAATAGTTATATGACAAAAAACCCCTAACCTAGGCCATAAAAAGGCTTGTGAACCTCCGGCCCCGGTCAATCTAGCACATGCGTAGGTTGTTCTTTTTAGCTCCGTCCCTGCTTTTATTGCCTTTCTTTTATTCTACCCCACTGACCACACAAGAGGGCGAAAAGGTTCCCGCCGAAGGTGCTTTAATGGATTCGCTCGACGATATCGAGCGTGTACCGCTCGCCGAATCGGTGCTGATTGCCCCCCGGGGCCTGCCTGCGGCCGTCGATCTCGCTCCCTATTTTCCCCAACCGGGCAACCAGGGTAACCAAGGCAGCTGCGTTGGGTGGGCCTCGACTTATGCGTTGAAGACCTACCACGAAAAAAGAAAAAATAACTGGGATCTCGGAGCACCGGTACAGCAGGGTGGCTCGGGCGAACATGTCTTTTCACCCGCCTGGACATACAACCAGATCAACAAAGGCCGCGACCGCGGCGCACACATGCCGCATGCGCTCGACCTGCTCATTCAAAAAGGCGCTGTCAGCTGGAAAGACATGCCGTATAACCAGAAGGATTTCCGCACGCAGCCGACCGCAGCACAGAAGCAGCTGGCGCTGCGGTACCGTGCAAAAAGTTATGAATCGATTCCGCCGAATAACATCAGTGCGATCAAAGCCGAGCTCGCCAAAGGCTACCCGATGCTGATCGGTGTCTACTCGGGGCCCGACCGCTGGAACTGCTGCAAGAATAACGGCGTGCTCGACGGTTTCGCGACAGCGCGCCGCGCGCAGCATGCCATGGTATTGGTCGGTTACGACGACAACAAAAGATCACCTAAGGGACATCGCGGCGCATTTAAAATCATGGACTCGTCGGGCGACGCGTGGGGTACGCACGGTTTCGGATATATCTCTTATGATTTTACGCCGTCGTTCCTGTATGCCGTCTACGTACTCCGCGACTGGGATGACAACGGTGGCACTCCACCTATACCTATGGACAAAACACCTGCACCGCCCAAAGGAGTGCGTGCGAGCCAGGGTGCTTTTGCCGATAAGATCAGCGTCTCGTGGCAGCGCGTTACCGATGCGGTGAGTTATCAGATTGAACGCTCTGATGCCGGCGCAGGCACCTTCAGCGCCATCGGTTACAGCGAAGAGGCGCGCTTCAGCGACGAAGGCGCCGCCGCCGATACCGCCTTCGACTACCGCGTGATAGCGGTCGGTGAAGAAACAAATTCGGCGCCTTCGGCAATCGTGCGCGGCTTCACGGCGACGCAGAGTATCAAACCGGTTCAGGTAACAGGACTCAGCAGCGAACTTTCAGCGGCCGGCAGCGTACTGTTATCGTGGTCGCCGCAATTCGCCGCAGATAAATATGTCGTCGCCCGCAAACAAAAAACGACCGGCGAGTGGAAAACCATCGGCACTGCGCGTAACAACGCCTACACCGACGCAGCCCCCGAAGCGGGAGACAACTCATACACTGTCAGCGCGCAGAAAGGTTCAGAAACCGGTTCCCCTTCTGAAGCCGTCACCATCGGTGCTAAAGGCGGTAAAGTCGGCGACGTTGAAAACTTCACCGCATCACAGGGAACTTACAAAGACAAAATCGTTCTTTCGTGGAGCCGCGTACCGAACGCAACACGCTACTGGATCGTGCGTTTCAACGGCACCGGCTGGGAAGAAGTCGCGAAGGTAAAAACCAATTCTTTTGAAGATACTTCAGACACGGTGAAGGGCGGTAATCTGATCGCGTATTCGCTGCGCGCAGGCAACGACAGCGAATACGGCAACGCATCGCGCGCCGCGTGGGGAAAAACAAATCCAAACCTTGCTCGCGCAGGGGAAATGCCCGAGCCACCGCGCAATGTATCGGCGAAGCTCGTGGGCGATACCGCAAAGATTTCCTGGACGAAGGTACCCGGTGCGGTTGAATATTACGTTTTCCGCAAGCGCCATGGCGCCGGCTATGGGCTTGCCGGCAGCGTGAAATCGGCCAACTTCAGCGAAAATCTGCCAAACGAACCCGGGTTGTGGCTCTACCAGGTACGCACGAAGTCGGCCACCGGTGGCGAATCCGTTGCCTCGCAGACAGTCGCCGTATCGAAGAATACAATCTACCCCTCGGTTGCGCGCCGCGGCGGCGATGCGGTGCTGACCTCACTCGCCGGTACGTGGCAGGCAAACGTGCACGAGCTCGACCAGGCGGTAGCAACTGCGACAGTCACAGTTTCGGGCAATAACGTCGACATACTGCTCGATGTCGCGGGCCGTTCGGCTAAGTTTTCCGGTATCTACGCTTCGGGCAGCGGCGTACTCGAGGCTAACGGAGTGAAGTTGAGCAAAACCGACGCGCAGATGAATGTAATACTGCTGAGTTGCCGCAACGCTGCGCTCTGCCGCAAGCCGTTTCGGGAAGGGTTTATCCGTATACGGTAGCGGCTTTACGGCTTGAGGGAACGACGAGATAAATCCCACAAGATATCTTCTTTATGTTTGCCGCCACCGAAGCCCCGCTCTTAGCTGTTGAAAATCTGCGCCTGACGTTTTCATCGGGAACAAAGACAATCTACGCCCTGCGTGGTGTCGACCTGACGCTACAGCGCGGCGAGATACTGGCTCTGGTCGGCGAATCGGGTAGCGGAAAATCTGTGACCGGTCTCAGTCTTTTGGGCCTGCACGGAAAAAACGCGGCACTCAAAGGACGCATCGGCTTCGACGGCCGTGATCTCAGCGCGCTTTCGGACGAAGAAATGCGCGCTTACCGCGGTAAACGTATCGCGATGATTTTTCAGGAGCCGATGACGGCGCTGAACCCCGTGTTCACCGTCGGTTTTCAACTGGGCGAAGTGCTCGCACTGCACCGTTCGCTGACGGGCGACGCGGCAAAAAAAGCCGCCACCGAATTGTTGGGCAAGGTTGGTATCCCCGAACCCGAATTACGCCTCAAGAGTTATCCGTTTCAGCTTTCAGGCGGTATGCGGCAGCGTGTGCTGATTGCGATGGCGCTCGCCGCAGAGCCAGAGATACTAGTCGCCGACGAACCGACAACCGCGCTCGATGTCACCATACAATCGCAGATTCTGCGCCTGTTACGCGAGATCAACGAGCGCGAACACATGGCAATGATCTTCATCACGCACGACCTCGGCATTGTTGCAAAACTTGCACACCGGGTAGCTGTCATGTATGCGGGTACGATCGTCGAAACGGGTAAGGTTGCCGATATTTTCGAAAATCCGAAACATCCTTATACGCAGGCTCTTCTGGCATCGGTGCACGACGCGCCGCGCGGACAAAAACTCTTTGCGATTCCAGGTTCGCCGCCGCCATTAACCGCGCTCGATGAAGGTTGCGCCTTTGCGCCGCGCTGTAATTTCGCCGAAGCGCGTTGCCGGCAGGCAATTATTCCGCAAACCGATGGCGACCGCCTGTGGCGTTGTATACGCGCGTGAACGGCAGCAGCATCACCATTTTCTGCGACGGCGCTTCGCGCGGCAACCCGGGGCCGGCCTCGTTCGGCGTCGTCGCCTTCGAGGGTAAGGCGGATGTCTCCCTCGGCGCTTTTAAAGACGATGAGTCGCTGGCCGTGTTCGCTGTTGCGCAGACGCTCGGCACGCGCACGAATAATGAGGCCGAATACGCCGGAATGATATTCGCGCTGCAAAAATGCGAAGAGCTCGGCGTGGTGAATCCGACGCTGTGTTCTGACAGCGAACTGGTTATCAAACAATTGAAGGGCGAGTACAAAGTGAAGCACGACAAACTGAAAGTTCTTTTCGCCGAAGCGCGCGCACTCGTCGACCGCGTCAAACCCAGGCTACTGCATGTGCGCCGGGAAAAAAATCAGATTGCCGATTTTCTCGCAAACCGGGCGCTCGATGCCCTGAAATCCTGAGATGCCCGAAGCCGAACTACAGAGCGACATCGAAGATGTGATTCCTGGCAGGCTACCGCCATGGTGCGACGCCGATGCGTTGAGTGAAATTCAGGGCGAACCCATAGAAACGGCTCTCGAAGACCGCACGCTGGAGCCCGCGACGCTGAACGCCATCTGTACGCAGGCGTTCGAAAAAATCGGTGCGCGACTCGAAAGTTACCAGATGCGCGACGCGCAGGTACAGATGGCGCAGCAGATACTGCGCTCGTTTTACCGCGAGCGCAGCGTCGTTATCGAAGCCGCCACGGGCGTCGGTAAATCGTTCGCGTATGTCGTCGCGGCGCTGGCTTATAATTATCTCACGGGCGAGCGCGCCGTCGTCGCGACCGAAACCAAGGCATTGCAGTGGCAGCTTTTTGAAAAGGACCTGCCATTCATCCGTTCGGTGCTCGACGAAAACCTGCGCTTCGAGCTCTGCCTCGGCTCGGCGAACTATTTCTGCCGCCTGCGTTACGAGCAGATGCTGCACGAGGGTCTGCACCGCGACATCATCGACAACGAAAAGACCGCAGAAATCCGCAACTGGGCGAACACGGTTATCACCGAACCGGCGCTTTCGGGCAGCCGGTTCGAAAGCGGTGTGCCTAAAATCCCCGATTCCATCTGGGCGTTGGTGACGCGCGACAGCGATGGCTGCCCCGGTAACCGCTGCCCCTATTATACGGGCTGTAACTATTA
>JAFLED010000233.1 GCA_017302045.1 Spirochaetota bacterium | reverse complement strand
GAAGCGCGGCCTCGTATTTTACCCGCCGTCGCCGAATCTGCCGCACCTGCGCGCGAACCAGTGTTACTGGATCTCGGTATTTTTCGAAGCGACGTCGATCGAAGAAGGCCGTATTACGAAAGACCCGTTCTGCCAGATCGGCCATCCGGAATTCGCCAACGGCGCCTTACCCGTGATGGGCGGGGTAAAGTTTCAACCCTACCCGTTTTTCGCGCACAGCGGCAAACATAAGGGCAAGTTGCTCGCAGGCTACAAGCTCGAATTTTCAGAAACGCAGGTCGATCCGCCCCGTGCGGCATACGAGTTCTTTCTCTGGTATGTGAAGCATGGTCAGAATGACTGGCTGAAAAATCACCTGACCGAAAAACAGGGGCTCGACGCGCAAACCGGATCAACCACCTTGCGCAAGGCTTTACTGCAAGAATTGAGCTACGACGAGTTTATCCGCGGCGAAAAAAAGCGCCTCGCGGCGTTTGTCGCCGCGATGGAAAAGTATAAACTGTATAAATAGGGAACCCCCCGCTCATTTTGAGGGTCTCTTAGGGTGAAAGGCGCATGTCTCTGCTGCAGCCGTGGCTTTTTGCGGCGGCAGCAGGGTAAGCACACCCGTGTGCGTAATTAACTCCGAACATTGGCGGCTACAGGGTTCTCCTGCCCGGTAGCCGCCTTTTTTATTTACCTATACGGCGGGTTTCGCTTATTTTTTGGGTCTGGCTCTGAACTCACCGCAGACCATCGGCATACTGGGCGGCGGCCAGCTCGCCCGCATGACGCTCGAAGCCGCGATGCGATTCGGCGCGCACTGCCATGTGCTCGATAAAAACGCCGATGCCCCGGCGGTTCCCTATACGCGCTACTTCACGCAGGGCGACGCGCTCGATTTTGATACCGTGATGCGCTTTGGCGCTGCATGCGATGTGGTGACAATCGACTCAGAACATGTCAATGCCGCAGCGCTGACCGCATTGGCAGAAGCGGGTAAGCGGGTTTACCCCTCGGGCGCGGTTCTCGCCACGATACAGAATAAGTGCCGGCAGAAAGAATTTCTCGCAGCCCGGCATATACCAACCGCGAAGTTTCGTGTATTTGCCTCGCGTGCCGAACTCAAACAGGCAAAGTTGGATTTCCCCTGTGTGCAGAAGATGGCGACCGCGGGTTATGACGGCTACGGTGTCAAAGTATTACAGTCGGCCGCAGATCTCGATACAGCCTTCGACGGCGAATCGCTGATCGAAGAGAAAATCGATATCGCGAAAGAAGTCGCGGTGATTGTCGCCACGGCAGATGACGGCAAATTTGTCGCATACGAGCCCGTCGAGATGGTTTTTGATCCGCAGCGCAATATACTGAGTTACCAGATTTGCCCCGCCGATATCGCGCGCCCCTTGCTCAACCGGGCAGAATTCATTGCTACCAGTGCCGCCCGCCATCTCGGTGTCCGCGGTCTCATCGCGGTCGAGATGTTCTTCACGCGTAGCGGTGAAATTCTCGTCAATGAAATGGCGCCGCGGCCGCATAACAGCGGTCACCATACGATCGAAGCCGCGGCGACGAGCCAGTACGAAAATCTTGTGCGTATTTTATTGAATCTGCCCCTGGGTAGTGCCGAGACGACATCTCAGTCTCTGATGATGAACCTTTTGGGGCCCGAAGCGGCGCGCGAGAAAGAATTTGCAGCGATGATTGCGCGGGCACAGGGCATGCCGGGCGTGCACGTGCACTGGTATGGTAAAAAAGATTTACGCCCATTCCGTAAACTGGGCCATATTACGATCACGGGAGAACGCGCCGAACTCTTAAAACAATATTCTGCGCTCACGAAAACCTAATGTCTAAAGTCGCTATCATCATGGGTTCTGAGTCGGACTGGAAGATCATGTCTGCCGCCGCCGAAGTGCTGAAAGAACTCGGCGTCGACGCGCATGCCGAGGTCGTCTCGGCGCACCGCACGCCCGAAAAGATGTTCGATTTTGCAAAAAACGCCAAAGCGAACGGTTATCATGTCATTATTGCCGGTGCGGGCGGTGCTGCACATTTGCCTGGCATGGTCGCGTCGCTCACGACACTGCCGGTGATCGGCGTGCCGGTCAAATCTTCGAACTCGCTCGACGGTTGGGACAGTGTTCTTTCTATTTTACAGATGCCTGCGGGTATACCCGTCGCCACGGTTGCGCTCGATAACGCGAAGAACGCAGGGTTGCTCGCCGCGCAGATTCTTGCGCTCAGCGACGCGAAACTTGCCGAAAAACTGGAAGCCTATCGCGCGACCCTGGCCGAGAAAGTTAAAAAAAGTAAATTATCGTAGTCGATTTTTGACCACGGGCTTAAGCCCCTGGCTATTAAATCGATTCCGGCCCACACTTTACGGTCAGTCCGTTTTCACCCACTGAAGTTTCAATCGCCCAGATCGTGAGACATCCGCCCAGCTTTGTGCGACCACCGCATTCTTTGATGCTTTCATTTTGTTTCTGAAACGATGCGTAAGTCAGCGAGCGGAAAAAAGCCGTGCAGCGCTTGCAGATATGAAAACCGATTTCGGTATCTTTCGCGGGCAGAACAAGAGTCATTGCACCGTTGTTGATGCTGCCATAACCCTCGGCAATAATGTTGCCCGCAAACTTTTGCGTCCAGCGGTAGGGCCCTTTGTTCTCGGGGTCGTCGTAAGCACGGGTTTCTGTACCCTCGGCCGTGAACGCGCCGCGCGCATAATCGAGCAGATTTTTGCAATTTGCCTGTGGCAGCGGCACGGGGCTCAGGTAGCCGGTGAATACATAGCCGGATTTCCCCTGGTATTGCGTCTTTGCCCAGAAACCTTTTTTACCGCCGAGATTTTCTTCTTTGCCCGACGCGTTTTCGATAGTGACCGTTTCACCGAAGGCGATTACGGCGATTTCTTTGCCTGTTTCGCCAGCCTGATCGCGCAACGGCAGCGAAGGTTCGGCAAAGGCATAGAGCTTCGTGGGCTGTGCCGCGGTTGCCGGGCCTTTTTCGCGGCAGGCCGGCACGCCGGCAAGCGCGGCGAGTAAAATAATACGGAGCGGTGAAATCTTCATCGGCGTTTGTTTTCTTTGCCGGCGGCGCGGGTCAAGCGATTCGCTAAAACTATTCGCAGCGGTATTGCATGGCTCCCCTTTGCCGCATGTTTGAAATTGTGCATTACACGGGAGAAAATCCGCATTTCGACGAGGCGATTCCCGCATTGCTGCGCGCGGTCTATGTCGACGCCGGTTTTACGCCGCCGGCCTTCGCGCCGAAAGGTTTTTCGGTTCCCGAAATTAAACAGCGCGGTAAAATTCTTCTGGCGCTCGCTGCAGATCAAAATGTCATCGGCATGGTTATCGTCGGCACGCAGGCGAATCCTTACCGACAGGTCGCTACCGTCGAAGAGGCCGAGATGCAACTTCTGGGCACGTTACCCGCGGTACGCGGTCAGGGTGTGGGTGAGGCCCTGTGCCGCGCTTTTGAGAAACAGGCGCTCGCCGACGGCTTGCAAAAAGCGGTGCTGTCAACGCAGCCCATGATGACAGCCGCACACAAACTCTATGAAAAGTTGGGCTATGTGAGAAATCCGCCGAGGGATTGGGAAAGGAATGAGCGGCAGTTTTGGGTTTATGAGAAGATATTGTCTGGCCACGGGCTATAGCCCGTGGCGAGTGCAAAGTTACTCAGCGAGTTGTGCTAACACGAGCCGCGCATTGCGGCCTTCGCTGCGGTAGCTGAGAAACTTGTCATGCGCTTGTACGACATGGTCAAAGTACGCGGGTACTCCGCCCCAGCGCCGCACCGCACCCGGGCCTGCATTGTAGGCCAAAAGCGCCTTTTCGACACTGCCCATCTCGCGTATCATCTCGTTCAGATAACGCACGCCGAGCGTGATATTCGTTTCAGCGTCGATGATCTCTTCTGCCGACAACCGACGGCCTTTTAAGAGGGCGGCCGTCGCAGGCATGAGCTGCATAAAACCGCGCGCCCCCACGGGTGACCTGGCTTTACGGTTAAATTCGCTTTCGGTTTGGATAACCCCCAAGAGCAGCGCGGCCTTATCGAATTTGTGGCCATCGGATGCCTGTTCGAGGCGTATTTTCGAAGATTCGCGGTAGATAATGACCGCGAGCCGCTGCAGATTCTCTACACCCTTGCCCGGAAAATGATCGGTCACATAAGAATAAACCCAGTTTTCAGTCTCTTGTTTATGCCACTTGGGATACGCGGAGAATAGCGCTGCTGCAATGGCGATAGAAGCGAAGCCGGCGAAAAACAGCGCTGGACGCTTGATAAATTTGATGGTACGGTCGGGGGTTCTGCCGGAGAAAACCTTAGATTCACGGCGGCTGATCGGTTGAGGTCTGTTGGCCTGTTTAGCTTTCATAACTCCTCCTTTAGGTACACGAGGTAGCGCCCTCTACCCGCCTTAACGGCAATAGTGCGGCGCACCATGAGCGGAATTTTCTAAAACCGCAACATGCCGTCAATCAATTTATGGTGTGGCGCACAATAAGCCGGCGCGAACGCAGAATTGCAGGTGCTTCAAATAACTGTGCTCAGATAGAGCCCGGGCCCAACATGGGCCCAGGGCTAAAAAGTGGGATATCCCCCTATTTTGCGGATTCCCAAAGAGATTGAATCGTGATTGCAACGTCGTCGTCGATGGCCATACCCAAGAGAGAGGGTTTAACGACGCCAAATTGGGACAATTTCAGCTTAAAGCTGCCAGCAGCCTCGAGTTTATCCCCTTTCGCTGCGAGCGAAAGGCTGACGCCGGGCACCGACGCCTTTTGTCCCGCAAATTCGATGAGAAAATCGACCTTGAGCGGTGAAGCGACGCTGCCCGCAGGGAAATTGCCACGCACAGAGATCACCGGGAATGCGGCCCCCTTGGTCGTCTCAAGCATATGCAGGTCGCGGTTACTGTCGCCCGAGTCGAAAGAGACGACCGGCACCGCGATCAGAAATTCGCAACTGGCCGCGCACCGGACTTTACCGCGGGCCTTGGTGCTTTTGCCGACGCTGGTTTTCAGCGGGTGGTTCACCGTATAGACGAGTTCTGAATATTGCAGTGTCCAGGTTCCCGCGACCTGAACGCTGTCGGCAACAAGGGGGGATATCCCCACGGATGACAAAACAAGCATTAACAACTGTTTCATTTTACCCCTAAAAATTAAAGACCATGATCGTCACGGCGAGCGAGTAGGTGACGAGCAGCGTGGTCGAGGCTGCGCCGTGCAGCGAGGCAATACCCGATGTGCGCCGCGAACCGTCATCGAGCTGTTGTTTTGCGAGTGCGCCTAAAATGGGCACGATGATCATGAGCGGCAAATGGATATAACTTAACCAGCGGTGGAATTTTGTGCTGCCGGTATCTTTAATCCCGTCGGGTTTGGGAGCGAGTATCGCGAGGGTCGCCGAAGCCGTATAGAGCACTGCGGTGCCGATACCCAGAGCTGCATGCAGGTTGCGGTTGTCTGAATTCTTGCCGGCCGAATCGCCGAGAAAATAGGTTGTTGCCATCGGTGCCAGTGCCGCGAGGCCGAGCCATTGATGCCATTGCAACATCGTGCTGCGCTTGTTCAGATCGGCCTGCAGTTGTGTGTTCGCCTGCGTCTCCTGGGGTTTGAGATCCAGATCATCCAGGGTGAGACTTTTATCGGCGGGAAAAAGCGATGATCCGAATGTCAAAAGTACCAGGAAACCCGTGAAGGTTTTTACTTTTGTCATGGTGCCTGACGCCGAAATTCGCCTGCTCAGCGTCAAGGCGAATCGGGTAAACATGACGCCATCAAGCTTAGATTCAAGCCGCTAATGCAACGATTGCCTCGTTGAATACCGCCGCTGGCGTCCGGTAATTCAGGCGCTTTCTGGGGCGTGTATTCAGCTGATCGACCATGACGTCCAGTTGATTTTGATCC
>JAFLED010000232.1 GCA_017302045.1 Spirochaetota bacterium | reverse complement strand
AGTATAACGACTGGTCGCAAAAGCTCGTGAATCTGCCGGTTATGGAACGGGTGCGCGAAACGCAGAAACGCATCGGCCAGAGCGCCGAGGCGCTGACGCAGAGCCTCAGACAGCTTTTTGCTGCCAAACAGACTTAATGAAATCGCGGTACCAGTATCCGCTGTCTTTAATATAACGCCGCTGCGTCAGGTAATCCACATAGATGAGGCCGAAGCGCGCATGGTAACCCTCGGCCCATTCGAAGTTGTCGAATAACGACCAGGCAAAATACCCCGCAACCGGAACTCCCTCGGCTTTGGCACGCAAGACCTGGGCTGTGTATTCCTTCAGATATTCGATGCGGTACGTATCGGCGACGCGGCCGGCGACGAGCTGATCGTGAAATGCCGCACCGTTTTCGGTAATGTAGATCTTTTTGATGCTCTCGTAGGTGGCGTATTTTTTGAGCAAATCGTATATCCCTTCGGGGTAGATCTCCCAACGCATCGCCGTCTCTTTGGCGCCGACGGGGTTCTTGAGTTCGCGCCACCGGATATAAGGGATAAACCGGCTGTGCTTTACTCTTTTCCGTGTATAGGTATTGAGCCCCCAGAAATCGAAGTCGTAGCGGATTTTCTCCATGTCACCTGGGCGTATATGGCGTTCGATTTTCTTCAGCACTGGAAAGTGCTCGGTGGGGTACTTACCCGTAAGCACGGGTTCGAGATAAAAGGTATTATAGAATGTATCAAAGCGGCGTGCGGCTGCCCGATCGGGAATAGTGTTCGTCGCCGCATACGCCGCCGTTGCAGAAATTGTTGTGCCCACCTGCGCTCCTGCAACTTCGCTGCGCAGTACAGCGGCCCCTGCCGCCTGCGCGAGCAACACGTGGTGGCTCGATGAAAAAAAACTCTTAAAACCACGCCGGCCCGGTGCGTGTATGCCCAAGAGGTAACCCAGGCTCAGAAAAATCATCGGCTCGTTAAAGACGATAAAATCTTTCACACGGTCGCCGAAGGCTTTCGCCGAGACCGAAACAAACTCTTCAAAACGACCGACGATGTCGCGGTTTGTCCACCCACCCTGATCTTCCAGGTATTGCGGCAGATCCCAGTGGTAGAGCGTCATGAACGGGCGGATGCCCGCCGCGAGCAGGCGATCGATCAGCCGGTTATAAAAATCGATGCCTTTGGCATTCAACGCAGACGTATTGTGTGGTAAAATTCGCGTCCAGGCGAGCGAGAAGCGATAAGCCTGTAACCCCAGCCGCTGCATCAGGGCGACGTCTTCGGGCATGCGGTTATAGTGGTCGCAGGCGATGTTGCCGTTCTCGCGATTTCGTATTTTGCGGCGGCGGCGGGTGAAGGTGTCCCACACCGAATCGGTCTTACCGTCGGCGTTATGGGCGCCTTCAATCTGGTAGGCCGAAGTCGCAGCGCCCCAGAGAAAGTCAGACGGCAGATACGGCGCTGACAAAGGGGTTACTCCCCCTGAACACCAAGAAAGCGGATGTGCGGCCCGACCGAAACCTTCATGGTTGCCATGCCCGTAAATAACTCACCGTCGAGGCAGGGGTTGAGCCCTTCGGGGTCTTTGGAAATAATTTCGATGGTTTCGGCGGTTGTCTGCACCAGATCTTTGCCCGAATAATCGGCACCCGCAAAAAGATTGCCGAGATTCGCGAATACTTCATGCGGTTGCAGAAAGCCGACATGCATGTGCAGTTTTTTGTCGCGGTCGGCGTTCGCGAAAAGTTTAATCAGGCTTTTGATTTCGATCGCAATCGAACCGACATTGAGCGTATTCAGTTTTTTAAAAGGCACCGGTTTACCGTCGATTTTGACATCTGCCGCAAAAGGATCAAAAATTTCGTTTGCATACCCAGCGACGTCTTTGGGCACATAACCCTCGAACCAGCTGCCCTTAAAGGCGGTCGAAGTAAATGTTTTTGTAATGACTTCGACAATCGTCTGCAACGACGGTTTGCCGCTCTCGTAATACTTGTTGAAAAACTTCTGCGCAAAACCCGCGAGCGCGCCGGCAAAGGCGAGCTTGCGGTAAGACTTGCCCAGGTGTTCTTTCGTATACTTGCCTTCCATCATGAAGGTTCTCAGCGGCACTGGGCGTGGCAGTTTATCTGCCTCGAGGAGTTTATGCACCTTGCGCAAGATTTTGTATGTGCCGCCATGGCCTTTCACCTTACGTGCGATAAAATCGATCGTGCCGCCATTCGTGGGGATAAACACCGGCATCGCCGCTTCGATCGCCTCGCGCTTAGTCGCCTGTAAGATTTCGAGATAGGTATTGACGATCCAGTGGATGGTGCCGTCGCCGCCGTCGCAGACGATATAAGGCACCTTGTGCGCCGCGAATTCGGAAAGAATCGATTTCAACTGGTCGATATTGCGGCTCTCTTTCACGAGGCCGTATTTGCCGATGATACGCTGCAACTCTTTGCTGCGGTGGCTGGTCGCGGCGTTCTTTCCCGCATACGGGTTAGTGATAATACCGAGAGGCGGATGCTCCACGGTTTTGAGTTTAGTCGAGGCCATTAGAGTATTTCTTTTATGTTGTCGTAATCTTTTTCAATGCCCTTTTTGAAAGAAGAGGCGATCTGGTTTTCGAGGATACCCCCGATGAGCGCCATATTGACTTTCACGGTAATCTCATATTCACGCCGCGAGGTCGCGCCTTCGTCAATATATTTGGTTACCCCGTTGATTTTGAGGCGGTCGGGGTTCTGCGCATAGGTGACTTCAAACCGGTTGATCTTTGTCGCCTCGTCAAAGCGGGCCGTCTCTTCGAGGTTCAGAAACCCCGCCGGAACCATCGGCTTAATCGCGTCGGGAATCTTGTCGGCGAGGGAAAACGCCCGTTTGGTGATTTTTACCGTGCCTTCATGCGTTTGGCTGAGAATCTGCTGCCCTTTCAGGTTTTCGAGCTTCGAGAGATCTTCAAAGCGGCGTTCACGCGCCGCGAGGACTTTTTCGAGTGAAGCCGGGAACACTTGTACGAGCTTAAAGGTCTGCGCCATAGGGAGCACCGCATAAAAAATATGCGGGTTAATTTGAAAAGTGTTTAATGGCCCAGAAGAACTCCTTGACGAAATAGCGCAAGAACGCCCCCTGAAATACCGAGAGATATACATGGCCGGGGCCGAACGCATACTGATTCTCGAAGACGACGCGATCTATGCCCGTACTTTGGCCGAAACGCTGTCGCCTTTGGGCGAGGCACGCTTCACCTCATACCCCGAGCGCGTGCCAGAAATCATCGCGGAGTTCCATCCGACCCTGCTCATTGTCGATTACAACCTGAATCACCCGACGCTGAACGGCATCAAGGCCACGAAACTGGTGCGCCAGAACTCGGCTTCGAGTTTTTTACCCGTGCTTTTGCTTTCGGGCGAAGACGATATGGCTGTGATTGAAGAGGCCTATAAATCGGGCATCGACGACTATGTTTTAAAGCCCGTCATCCCCCGATTTTTAATTGCTAAAATCGAAAATCTGCTTTTCCAGACCCGAAAAAAACTCAATGCCCAGGCATTGTCTGGGTTACCCGGCAATGCGGCGATCGAAACGGAGTTTTACCTGCGCCTGCAGAAGAAAAAGCCATTTTCGGCCGCGTATACCGATCTCGATAATTTTAAACCCTTTAACGACGAGAAGGGTGTCAAGAAGGGCGACGATGCCATTCAATGCGTTGCGCGTATTCTCTATGAACTGCGCGCTGAGGTGCCACGGGACCAGCTGTTTGTCGGGCATATCGGCGGCGATGACTTCTTTATGCTCGGTAGCCAGACGCGCATTCGGGCAGCGACCAAAAGACTGCATAAACTTTTCGCGGCCGAAAGTGCCGCTTTTTTCAGCGATGAAGAGAATAAAGCGGGTTATTACCGGGGCACAGACCGCCAGGGCCAGATCTGCTCTTTTCCGCTGCTGACAATTTCGACGGCGATACTCGAAAACATCACGCGTACGCATGTGGCTGATTTTCAGACGCTAGCTGAGATTGCGGCCGTCGCGAAGAAAAACGCTAAAAAATCGGCGACGCGCATGACGCAAGTGAATATCGCCGAGCTGCCCAAAAGCGAAGCCGCAGCGAACCTGTTCAAGGCAGAAGAAGGCAGGGCCAAAAAAAATCGTACCAGAGGGATGAGAAAAACAAAATAATGCTCTCGCTCCTGTCTCGATTTTACGGAAAATCCACGTAACCTATAGATGGAATTCGCAAAATACGTAATCGATTTTATGGTGTATATCGCGCTGGGCGCGATCATCAGCTGGTTCTTTTTCTACCTGAGGCGCCTTGATCTTTTCGGTGGCTTTCTGGGCGGAGCGGTGGTTGCACTCATCGGCTCGATACTCGGTGCCTTTCTGCTGCAAAAACCGCTGAACTTTGTCATCGACGCACTGCAAGACGGCCTGCATGTCAGCAACGTGAATGTTATTGCGGCTCTCGTGGGCGGCGTTGTCAGCGTGCTCTTGTTGAGCAAAATCAACAACGGCCGCAAGCGTAAAGAGTATTGAAAAGCGCGGCGCTTTGCCTCGGTCTTGCGCTTTTGGCCGGCTGCACGCCCCGTTCTGTCAGCTTTCACGAAATTTCGTTATTTTTTGCCAAGCCCGAATTCATACCTTCGCGCGGCATCGGTGCCGATGGCTGGGCCGAAGCCAGGCGCAGGCAGATGTTGAAATCCTACATCAGGGCCCAGGGCCTCAGTTACGAAGAACATCAGCTACCTCTGGCGGATGACCACGGCGGAAAATACCGTGACACCAGTATACGACTTGCGGGGCAGGGCAAGAACGGCATTCGCCGCGTCAGTCTCAGTCTGAAACCCCTAAAAGACGGTTTACCGGATGCGGAATTCAGAGAGCGGCAGCAAAGCTGCGACGCAGCCTTACTGGCCAGTCTAAAAGGATTGCCCGAAGAACGCCATAAGTGGCAGACCCTCGAATTCTTGCCGACAGAAAGCTGCATAGATTTGACAGGGCAGCGAACGCTGACAGACTAAGCAATGAAAGAAATCGTCGTCGCCGCACCCCGTGGATTCTGTGCCGGCGTCGACCGCGCGATATCGATTGTCGAACGTGCGATAGAGGTCTATGGTACACCACTCTACGTGCACCACGAAATCGTGCACAACCGGCATGTTGTCGATTCGCTGCGCGCGAAAGGCGTTATCTTCGTCGATACGCTCGAAGAGATTCCCGCGAATCAGACGGTGATCTTCAGCGCGCATGGTGTCTCGCCCGCAGTCGTCGATTCTGCAAAACAAAAGAACCTGAAAATTCTCGATGCGACCTGCCCGCTTGTTACGAAAGTGCATATCGAAGCGCGGCGTTATGCGCGCGAGGGCTACAGGATAATCCTGATCGGTCACAAGGATCATATCGAGGCGAAGGGCACGTATGGCGAGGCGCCCGATCAAATCACGATCGTCGAAACGCTCGCCGACATAGAAGAGCTGGATTTTTCCCCCGCAGACAAACTTGCTTACCTCACGCAGACAACCCTCTCGGTGCGCGATACCCGCGGCCTCATTGAACGCCTTAAAGAACGTTTTCCTCAAATTGAGGGCCCCAGTTCGAGCGACATCTGTTATGCCACCACGAACCGGCAAGAGGCGGTTTCGGCGATTGCCCCCAAAGCCGATATCGTGTACGTCATCGGCTCGCGTAATTCGAGCAACTCAAACCGACTCAAAGAACTCGCCGAGTCCGAAGGTGCGCGCGCTTATCTTATCGACAGCGCCGCCGATCTTTCGGCAGACCAGCTCGGCGGCGATATCAGGCGCATCGGCATTACAGCGGGGGCTTCTGCTCCCGAAATACTCGTGCAGCAGGTTACCGAACGGCTAAAGACCGAATTCGGTTTCACCGCCATCAGCGAACTCAGACTTAAAGAGGAGGATGTCACTTTCAAACTACCGCG
>JAFLED010000231.1 GCA_017302045.1 Spirochaetota bacterium | reverse complement strand
ACGCAGCGGGATTTTCTCGAAGCGCAGATCGACCTGTTCGAGGTTAAAGAGATACAACTGGAGGCCACGATCGGTCTCTATAAGGCGATCGGTGGCGGCTGGCGCGGGCAAAACGAAGCCAGCCAGGAGCCCCATTGGCAGCCCTGAAGCGCGGGCCGGTCGGCAGGTTTTTTGCGGCAGTTTTCGGATATGCTGAAATTCTGAGCCTCGACATCTGTATCGGTGTCGTCGGTTCGGGGGCGCTGGCGGCGTCTTTACTGCACGCCGACATGCGCCTCGCGTGGTGGTTTCTTTTACCGGCCGCCGTTTGGGTCATCTACACGGCCGACCATCTGCTCGATGCGCGAAAAGTCCGCGATGATTTCGCCAACGCGCGGCATGAATTTCACCGCCGGCACTTTCGCGTGCTGGCGACGCTTGCCATACTCACAGCTCTCGCCTGTTTTGTCGCCGCGATTTTTTTTCTGTCAGACATCGTCGTTAAGGGCGGCCTGCTGCTCTGCCTGATGGCTGCGTTTCATCTTGGGATGGCTTTCTGGGGAAAAATCCGCTTCGGCAAAGAAATCTCCGTCGCCGTCATCTATTCCCTGGGGGTCTGGTTTGCCCCCTATCTGCGCCGGGGTTGTTCCGTCACTGGCATACACATGCTTGCATTCGGTTTTTTTGTGCTCGCGGCGCTGCTGAACCTGCTCATGAATTCGATCATGGAATACGAAATGGATGAGAAAGAGAAGCTGCGCTTTGCGACGGGCGTTCTGTCTTTAAACCGCATGCGCATCATTGTCGTGGTGGTATCGTGGCTTGCTTCGCTGGCGATATTAGTCATACTGAAATACGGGATCAAACTGCATGTCGAACTTACAGTCATTTCCGGCTTCGTCTTCTTATTCATTCTCTGCGCCGTGCCGGGGATTATCATCTCTGAAGAAAAATTCTATAAA
Organism: Spirochaetota bacterium; assembly: GCA_017302045.1. Lineage (GTDB taxonomy): Bacteria > Spirochaetota > Leptospiria > Turneriellales > Turneriellaceae > Turneriella. Next base: position 4,995 of record JAFLED010000231.1, on the reverse strand, counting down.
AAGAATAAACGCTACCGCGTGCAGGCAGAATGGGTTTTTTCGCTGGGCATGTTGCTCCTGTTTTTGCCCAAATAAAGTGATGGCAAACCCTGCATCCGGTTTCGATTTACTCTCTCCCGTCTATGATCTTCTGCAGAGACTCTTTTTCGGCAATAGCCTCGTTCGCGCGCAAAATTATTTTCTTGCCCCGCCGCAAAAAACCGGCACGGTGCTGGTCGTCGGCGGCGGCACCGGAAAAATTCTTGTAGAAATGCTGCGGCAAAACATCGGGCAGAGTTACGTGTATGTCGATATCTCGAAATCGATGATTCGCGCGACGAAACGGCGCGTGCGCCGGTATTTTAAAACGGAGAAAGCCGATGGCGCGAGGCCGCGCATCCAGTATGTTTGCGCCGATATCGGCCGCATGCCCCTTGCCAAATACGACCTCGTCATAACTCCCTTCGTTCTGGATTGCTTCGGCGACGCGGCACTGTCTTTACTGATTCCTAAGCTGGCGCAAGCCCTGTCCAGGCGCGGCTCCTGGATTTTTACGGATTTCCATATTGCGGAAGGTCGCCCGCAACCCTTGGCGCGCCTGCTGATCCGTTTTCTTTATTTTTGCTTTAATCGGTTCTGCGGCCTGCAGCGGAGTCAGCTTCCGGATTTTCCGTTTTTTTTTCGAAATGAACGCCGAATATTTTTTTCTGCGCGGTCTCGTGGTAACGCGGGTCTATCGACCGGCGGAAGTTCCCTGAATCCCGGCTGCACAGGGTATGCGAGTCAAAGAGAAAAAAAGCCAGCAAAGCTGACTGTTATGCGTCCCCTAGGGGACGCGGTTCGAATCGTGTTGTTTGGGTAACTCCGTTTGCCTTGACAGACAGTAGGTTTTTAGCTATCTTGAACCCATGGCACCCTCTGTAATCTCCGTAAATCCCGAGGTTCGATTCGGGAAGCCCTGCATTACAGGTACCCGGATCACTGTTGGGGATATTCTGGAAGCCCTTGCCAGCGGTGAAAGCGTATCCGACATCCTCGAGAACTTCCCGGAACTGACTGAGGATAAAGTTCGTGCCGCAATTGCGTTCGCAGCTGCGAGGGAAAACAACAGCAAGATTATCATCTCTGCATGAAGCTATTGCTCGACGCCAACCTGTCATGGCGTCTGATCAAGGTTTTGGAAAATCCGAATCATGAAGTAGAACATGTAAATCGCGTTGTCTTACCTGTTCCTGCATCGGATGAAAAAATATGGGAATATGCACGGACCCATAGTTTTACAATCGTCACTAAAGATCATGACTTTATTCGACTCTCAGAAATGCGCGGTTCACCGCCACCCGTTATCATCATCGGTCGTCAGAACATGCCATGGCGCTTCTATGGTGAGTTGATTCGTGATAAGCTGCCTGAAATAGAAAAAGCGATCTTAGATGAAAAGCTCGCTCTTATCGAAATTCTGTAATCTGATTTCCGACGAACAAAGATACGCAGCTTGGAATCATGCTGCGCTGCAAAAACGTGCGTCCCCTAGGGGAATCGAACCCCTGTTGCGGGAATGAAAATCCCGAGTCCTAACCGCTAGACGAAGGGGACTAATCCTTCTGAGCTTACTGCCACGGCAGTAAGCCTTTGAGAAGCCCGGGAATCGAACCCGGGACCCACTCCTTAAAAGGGAGTTGCTCTACCGACTGAGCTAGCTTCTCGCGTCATGGCGAATCCGGTGTTTTAGTCAGAGCGTCAATTTTTTTGGTGTATCTATTTCAGCTTTTTCTGCCACGAAGCGCCACAGCCGGGCCGTATTGCGGGCATCGCTGAGCGCCGTATGCGCCCGACCCTCGAATTTCAGCCCCAAATGCGCGAGCGTCAGTTCCAGACCGGCCCGGGGTATAAGTTTCTGTTTCTTAAAGAAGAGATTTTTGAAATCCAGAAATCCGTCGGGCAACGTGTAGCGAATACCGTGGCGGCGGCAATCGTTCAGCAGCTGCTTTTTGTCGTAATTACCCCAACTGAAAATGAAGACATCGTCAAAGCCGGATATCCAAACGCGGAAACGCTCAAAAACATGGGGAAAAAAAGCCGCAGCATCGACCTCGGCCTGGGTGATGCCGGTAAGCTCGGTACAAAAATCGGTCAAACGGGTATGCAGAACCGGCCGCACATACTCCTGAAAATCGGCGACCGGTGCGCCGCTGTGGCCATCGATCGCGACGGCGCCGAACTCGATCGTCTCGCGCTCGGCACGCGCGATGCCATTATCGCGCGCGCAAGTTGCCTCGAGATCGAGAAAAACATAGTGGCGGCGATTTTTCCAGTTTGTCTTGGCCAAAACTTTTGCCTTTTCAGCGCGTAACGACGACGGCCTCTGCCGCCATGATGTCCATCAAATTCGCAGCCTATGTTACCCTATTCGCCCTGACGCAGGCCGTGGCTGGGCAGCAAGAACAACCGACAGAAAAAATAGCCCCCAAGGCGGATGTCCCTCAGACGCAGCCCGCGCCTCTAATGCCCCCCGCGCCGGGCGAAGAGGCAAGGCGTAGCGAAGAAGACGAGAAAAAACGCGAGCAAGAGCGGCTCGAGAAAGAAATCGCGGCGCAAAAGGCTGCTGCCGAAGCGGCGCGGCTTAAAGCCGAAGCAGAAAAATCGGTGTTCACGAAACTCCTTGAAAATTCGCGGGTTTATACCGGCATTGCTGGCGGCCTGGGTTTGGGCTTAAATAAAATTCACGGCGCGGGTTATACCGTAGGCATGAGTCTCGATTATCTGGCGTATAAGACCTATGGCTTTCACTTCGCTGCAGAGACGGGGCAATATCCTGCGAAAAACGGCACCCTCAACTCGAGCGGAGGCACCGTAACGATCGCCACCGGTGGCAGCTTTGGCTTTCTCGCACTCGATTTTGCCGCGGTTTATGCTTTTCCTGTAATCTTTGGCCTCGAGCCGGCAGCGGGGCTCGGTATTTCGGTCTATCAGTTACGCGGCGGCACATATGATTTTAGTACGACCGTCTCACCTTTGCTCTATGGCTCGCTCTATTATTCGTTGCTCGGCAATTTACAGGTCGGCCTCATAACGCAGCTCACGCTACCCTTCTCGTCGCAAATTCAAAGCGCGGGGTCTGCATATTCACTCGATTCGAATGCCGCTTTAACGACGCTTGGGTTTAAACTGTCGCTGCGTTACGCCTGGTTCTGAGTGATGATCATCGGCCGCCCCATTCAGAATTACGATGCCGTAGAAATCGGGATTTCACCCGCGGCAGTTTTTGAGTATGTCACGCGGCCCGACCTCTGGCATGAATGGCATCCGGCTTCGACGTCGGCGGTTTTGCCGCGCGTGCCGCTTCGGGCAGGCGATGCTTTTCACGAAATGATTACGATATCTTATCCCTTCATGCGTATCCGCCGTGCGACAGACTACACGGTAACGGTCAGCGAGCCGAATTCCGTTTGGGAAGTACGGGGGAAATCCACCTTATTCGACCTCGTGATTCACTATGAATTTAAGCCGCAAGGGGAAACAACGCTGTTCGAGAGAACTTTGACTTACCAGGTGAAGGGATTACTCGCGTATTTTGAGCCAATACTCGTGCGGCCGAAAATACGGGGTCAGTCGGCATTGGCGCTGCGCAACCTGAAAAAATTGCTCGAAAGCCGTAACGGACGGATCTAAAGCTTTTCGATTAAAAAGTCGTCAAAGAACAAATACTGGCTATTGTTTCCGCCACCCAGTAGCCCCGTATATCCGTCACCGAAGCTGCTGTCGGTTATGGAGATGCCAATCGTACTGTTGCCACTGATTTCGCATTTCAGCGTCGAGTTATCGACAGTGAAAGTAATCGTATCGCTTTTGCCCGATGTCAATTGATGCATCGCGACGTCAGCAATGCTGGTTACCGTTCCGCTCGATACTTTACGCAAAGAAAAATAATACTTTTTAGGGGATGCAGTGCCCAAGGAATAATAATAACCGCAAAGATATCCGTCTGTGGGAACATCGCTCGCGGCCGAACGGGCAATGATATAGCCGAGGCTTTCGTAATCACCGCCCGAAATTACAAACTTGGCGCTGGCTTTGAAGCTGCCTTTGACTTTTTGGTTATACAGGGCCGACGGTACTGTGACTTCCGTTGTGCCCGAGCCGCCGAGCGGTTTGGCCATATTTCCGTTAATTGTGAAGAGAGTACCTACGGACGGCATGTTAATTGTCCAATCGGAGCCCAGTGTCGAGCTGTTACTCCTGTCAAATTTATCGCGAAAAATTTCTTTGTTATCCGTTTTTTTGATGCATTGATTTGAAAATAACATACAGAGAAAAAATCCGGCCAAAACCGCCATTTTTCTGCAAAATTTACTGATTTCCATGGGTTGGTTCCGCGTGCAAAACGCAAGGCGTGGCCACAACGTGTAAACCGAAATACCGTAGTCGTTTTTCATCGACGGCCTGTGTTTTTTGCTAAAACTACCCAATGCTCCAGTTTGTTTTAAAGGCGATTTTCGGCTCCAAGTACGAACGCGACCTGAAACGTATTCGCCCCTATGTGGAGCGCATCAATACGCTCGAACCTGAAATTCAAAAGCTATCCGACGCCGAACTTGCGGCAAAAACACCGGCCTTTAAAGAGCGCCTTGCCAACGGTGAAAAACTGATATCGCTCTTGCCCGAAGCATTCGCCGTGCTGCGCGAGACCTCTGTCCGCACGCTGAAAATGCGGCATTTTGACGTACAGCTCATGGGCGCGATGGCGCTGAACGAAGGTAAAATTTCCGAGATGAAAACCGGCGAGGGTAAAACCCTGACCGCAACGCTCGCCGTTTACCTGAACGCGCTCGTCGGCCGCGGCGTGCATCTCGTCACCGTCAACGATTACCTCGCAGGTCGCGACGCCGAATGGATGCGCCCGCTCTATGCCTTTCACGGCTTAACCACCGGCGTCATCAAGAGCAATATGCCGCATACCAAGCGGCGTGAAGCGTATGCCGCAGACATCACCTATGGCACCAATAACGAATACGG
>JAFLED010000230.1 GCA_017302045.1 Spirochaetota bacterium | reverse complement strand
GCACGCCGGGGCCGGCGATGAGGCGGTTTACTTTCGCCTGTTCTTTACCGCAAAATGAGCAATGATTGCCCGAATCATAAGAGCGCCGCTCAGCCATGTTATCTCTTAATTATCGTTTAACCGGCCAATTCTTTGGAGGCATTTTCCGCGCGGCCTGATATGACATAATCAATGAGCCCCCATTTCATGGCTTCGGGGCCATCCATGTAGAGGTCGCGCGCGGTCTCTTCTTCGATTTTCTCGAGTGTAAGGCCTGTGTGCTTCTGGTAGAGGCCGTTCAGGGTGTCGCGGATGCGCAATACCTCTTTTGCCTGAATTTCGATGTCAGCCGCCTGGCCTGAGGCACCGCCCACAGGCTGGTGCAGCAGCACGCGTGAGTGGGGCAGCGCAGAGCGTTTGCCCTTCGCGCCGGCCGCAAGAATCAGCGCCGCGATGTTCGAAGCCTGCCCGGTGCAGACGGTGCGCACTTCGGGGCGGATTAACTGCATGGTGTCATAGATGGCGAGGCCAGAAGAGACATAGCCACCGGGTGAGTTGATGTAAAGGTAGATATCTTTCTCAGGATCTTCGGATTCGAGAAAAAGCAGCTGTGCGATGATGACATTCGCATACGCATCGTCGATAGGGAACCCCAGAAAAATAATGCGGTCTTTCAGTAACCGCGAATAGATATCATAATGCCGCTCACCGCGGTTCGTTTGCTCAATTACAATGGGTGCGTATGCCATATGTCCTCTTTTACTCTGTGAATATGTCGTCCATCACAGTATGCATAATTCTCCGGGATGCGCCCAATCTTTCTCCGGCAAACTTCCGCATTTTTTTGGACAGCGTGGTTTTAGTTTTGCACAGGTTTTCCACAAGGGTGCCGAAACGTTGGGCGTCGGGTTCGCGCATAACTTGCAGCAGACCGAGTTTTTGCAGATCAATAGCCTCGGCTGAATTTGTGATATGGGGGCCGGTGATCGTGGGCGCGCCGGCCAGTGTTGCTTCGATCACCGAGTGCACCGAGCCTTCAAAGCCACCACCCACATAGGCAACGTCGGCAAGCGGGTAAAGCAGTGGCAACAACCCCAGGCTGTCGATGATCAGCACGTCGGGTTTTTTTGCAGAGCCGGATTTCCCCCATTGGCTGAACCTCACAGCCGAAAGGTTGTGCTTTGTGCACACGGCCTCCAATGCGGCAATTTTCTCGGCGCGTATATGGTGCGGAGCGACAATGGCGCCGACCAGCTTTTTGGCGATGCGCGGACTTTTACCCAAATACTCCGCAATCATTTTTTCCGAAGCGGCATAGGTTGAGCCCGCAACCAACACGGTTTTTCCCGCGAATATTTTTTTGATGCGATCGACTTCAGCGCGCCGTGACGCCGCTTCACCCAGCCGCGCCACGATCGCGTCAAAACGTGTGTCACCGCCGACGCTGACATTGAGCCGCGAGATCATTCTCAGGCGCGCGGCGTGCTCTTCGTTGATCGCAAAGATCTGCCGCATCGGCGCATAGACTTTGTGCATCAGAGATTTGAGCGGCCATTTGTAGCGCGCCGACTTCGCTGGCAATGTGGCGCTGACGAGATAGACAGGAACTCCCGCCCTCTGCGCTGCCATCACCTGATTGGGCCATGCATCGTATTTACCGATGATGAGAGCGTCGGGCTGCATCGCGATCACCAACCGGCGCATGCGCCAGGGAAAGTCGAAGGGCAGGGCAAAGAACAGATCATGGATCGAATCGGTCTTTTTCGCGCGGTAGGCGCTGTCTGAAAAATAACTGAAGCTAAAGAAAAGGTCTTTCCGCTTTTTGCGCATCTCGAGCGCGACCGCGCGCACCTGTTCGAATTCGCCGGCCGACGAGGCGTGAAACCAGATATGTTTTTTGCCCCGCGCGGCCGAAAAATCCGGCCATTGGGCGCGCAGGCGAAAGTTTTCACCGAGCCGCTTATGAAAGCGGGCGACCAGCCAAAGTAGCGGGTAGGTTAGACATAGCAGCAGGTTATAGGCTATGATCATCGGGTGATTTGAAAGGGAGAGGGCAAGCTACCAACGGCCGGAAGTTCGTCGACCTTCACGGAGTCGACGCGGCCCAAACTCGGGCCCTGGCGCAGTGCTTTTTCGAATTCGAGAATTTTAGCTTCGGGGCCTTCGGCCTCGGCCTCAACGTCGCCGTTGGCGAGATTACGCACCCAGCCCGAAAGCGCCAGACCGCGACCCGCTTCGGCGGTGAACTGCCGAAAACCGACACCCTGCACGCGGCCTGAAACAATATAGCGCCGCCGCATAAAATCATAATTTAATGCAGGCCGTTACCAGCAAAGCTGATTTCGTGTTGCGCGGCGAGCTTTAATGCCTGAGTCAGAATTTTATTACGCGCCTTGTCGATCGAATCGAGCCGCGTTGTCTGAATTTCGGCCATCGCACTGACGATCACGCCCGCGCGTTTCACGGGCAGTTTGCCCAGAAGCGACTTGCGTTTGCCCTGATCGAAGGCTTTGAGCGCACGCGCCCACAGCGCTTCGTCTGGTATAGAGCTAAAGAGGGTACGAAAATCGCGGGCATTCAGATCGATCAGGTCTTCGAATGTATAACGGCTTTGCTCGAGTTTCGAGGCCAGCACATCGTCGAATTCAGAGACTTCGCGCGTGATGCGATCCGCCTCTGCAACACCCATGAGCTTTAATATCTCATTTACATGTTTTACGCCGTCGATCTTCTGCGGCGCTTCTGCCGGCAGAGCGGCCAGAAGCGCGGATATCTTTTTACCGAGTGCGACGAGGGCTTCGCTGACAATGTGGCGCTCCCCCGCCATTGCGCGTACGATCTCGCCGCGCGAGAGTTCGGGGAGACTCTTAATTACCTGCGAGGCAAATTTATGGCTGAGTTGCAGCAGCACCGTCGCCGCGACATTTTTAGATTCGCCCGAGAGAATTTCTGCGACCGCCGCCGCGGGGTATTTTTCAAAACCGGCATAGAGTTCTTTGAGTTCGCGCACTTCTTTCACATGGCGCAAGCGTGCAATCTTGCGTTCGTCTTTTTCAGGCAGATAGTCTTCGGCTTCCCACACAGGCTCTGCCGCTATAGCGGGCGACGGAACGCCGCCTTTACGGGGCGAGAGCAGATCCATCAGGCGCGCTTTCTGGTCGTAGGTTAGCGATGAGAAAAGTTTTACGCGCGCCGCTTCGGGCATGCTTTCGTAGACACTCATGAACTCGTCGCGCGTCAGCGGGCCCGAAAGTTTCGCCGTACCGACGTCGGTATTATGTCTCTTCTTTGTGCTCTTGAACAGGTTCGCCAGCGACGAAAGAATAAACGCCATAAGCTATTTAAGGGCTTCTTCTTCTGAGGGATAGATGTCGAACATGTCCATCAGTTCGACGACTTCGAATATTTTCTTCACCGCAACATTCATGTTGCAGAGCTTCATCTTGCGGCCCTTGCCCTTGAGGTGGCGCATCAGCGCAACCAGCACACGCAGGCCGCTCGAAGACATATATTCGATACCTTCGAGATTGAGAACAAAATCAGACTCGGGATTCTTTTCGCTAAGGTGCATCAGGTCTTTTTCAATTTCACCGCTGATATGCACGTCTAGCCGGCCCTTCAGATACGCTACGATGTAGTTGCCGACTTCTTTGGTTCTGAGCATTTTAACCCTGTACTTCTTTTACAAGCCTCGTAACGTTGAGCCTCTGCCGTGCGCTGTAAACTATTTTATCGACTAATTTTCGTATGAGGAAAACGCCGTATCCGCCGCGTTTTTCACCATTGAGGTTTTTGCGGATATCGGGCGGCTCAACGGCCTGCATGTTGAAAGACGCGCCCGAATCGAAGAATGTGGCGGTGACTTTATCTTTGCCGCAATGCAGTGCGAGAACGAATTTAGGCCTGGGTTTCAGCGCTGCGTTGTTACCTTCGAAGGCATGTTCGACGATATTTGTCGCCGCTTCGTCGCAGGCCAGAACCAGGTCGTTCGTCGACTGGTCGCCTATGCCGTTTTCGGTGAGGATCTCTTTCACAAAATCGTGCACACGCGGTATCGCCGCGGGTTCGGCAGTGAATACTTTTTTACATCGGATCATGTCGGGTAGGCTCTCTTTATGGAATCGGTTGCGCTCATTTCAGTACTTTAATGATCATTAGCGTAAAATCGTCGTACTGCGGTTCGCTGCCGGCGAAGGTTTTCACCTCGCGGAAAATCTTCTTTACCAGCTGGTCCGATGAAAGCAGCATATTGTCGCTGATAATCTTACAGAAACGATCGAAACCAAACTCTTCTTTGCGTTCGTTGATCGCTTCGACAACGCCGTCGGTATAGAGAATAAGCAGGTCGCCTTCGTTGAGAAATGCCTTACCTTCACCAAAGGGACCGTGCATGGCTGAATCTACTACGCCGAGAGGTCTGCCTTTTGTGCCAAGTTTTTCAAACGTGCGCGTGTCATGGCGAAAAATCAGCTGTTCGTTGTGGCCTGCCGAGGCATAATAGAGCTGGTGCTCGGGCGCGTTGAAAAACGCGTAGAACAGCGTCACGAACATGCCCGATTGACTGTCCTGGTAAATGAGGTCGTTGGCCTTATAGAGTACCTCGGATGGGGCTTTGATCTCGCGGCCGTAGGTGCGGATAATTGAGCTTGTCACAGCCATGAACAGCGCCGCGGGAAGACTCTTGCCGCTGACGTCTGCGACAGAGAAAACGAACTGATCGCCGTCGAAAGATAACAGGTCATAAAAATCGCCACCCATAAGTTTGGCAGGCTCTGAGATAACGCCGAGATCGAACCACGCCGATTTCTGGAAATGTGTAGGCAGTATAGATTTTTGGATGCTCGAAGTAATCTCGAGCTCTTTCTCGTAAGAACGCTTTTGCAGCATCTCGTTCAGCAGGCGAAAGTTCTGTATGCTGCGCGTGATCTGGCTCGCAATCGTTGCCACCAGGCGCAGGTCGTCGTCGTTAAATTCATGGCTGAGCGTCGATTGCCGGTCGGAAATATTCAGTACGCCGTAGATCTCCTGGCCATGCATCAGGGGTTGTATAATACAACCACCCGTATGGTAGCGCTCGACGTCGCGGAATGCCGCGTATTGCGTCTTTTCGAGCGCATTGGTATAGATAAGTTTTCGCTCTTCATAAGATTTACCCGCAAGGGACTTATCGAGCGAAACAAAAGTGCGTTCGAAAGGCGAAAGATCGAGGCCGTAATGCGAGACGATCTCAAGCGCGTCATGGTCGGCTGCATAGATCATGATCGAAACCCGGTCGGCCTGCATTTCGTCGGCTATAATGCGCACAATCGAGTCGAAGAGATCTTTCTCGTTCAGCGTCGACATCAGAACTTTGCCGATTTCGTGCAAACTCGAAAGCTCGTGGACTTTTTTCTTTAGTTCCCGGTTGATATCTTTCAGCGAGTCGATGAGCTCGCGATTGTGTATCGCTAAAGCCGCCTGTTCTGAGAACGTGTTGAAGAGTTCTAAGTCTTTCTCTGAAAATTCGTTACGCCCGATCGAGTTGATAACTTCGATCACGCCGATAATGCGGTTGCGCACCATGAGCGGCGTCGCGATGAGATTGTTTGTAACGAAGTTGATCTTCGCATCGGCCTGTTTGTAAACGCGTTCGTCGTTCTGCGCGTCGTTGACGATCAGCGGCTTACAGGTTTCGGCAACGATGCCGGCGATACCGACGCCCATCGGAATGCGAATTTCTTTGAGGTCGCGCTCTTTTTCGCCCGAGATGATGTTGAAGAAGAGTTCGTTTGTCTTGCGGTCGATGAGCATCAGCGACGACGCCTCGGCCTTGAGAACGATCTTTGCGGAATCCATAATAGATTCGAGCAGGCTGTTCAGGTCGAGTGTCGAATTGATCATTTTCGACACCTTTATCATTTCGGATAAGAGGAAGTTGTTCTCGATATTCTTGCGATAGAGATAGAGGTTCTCGAAGACAGTGACCAGGTTGCCGCTGAATTTGACCAGCAGTGCGGTTC
>JAFLED010000023.1 GCA_017302045.1 Spirochaetota bacterium | reverse complement strand
TTCACCATACAACCCACGGCCCCGTCGAGGCGCACGTAGTTCCGATTATATTTCGAAGCTTCAACCTCAAGCGGATCTTCCTCTGCTTCGTCGCGCAGCCCGACCTGCTCGGGATGGCGGTACTGCGCATTATCGTCGAAGTTAACTTTGGCATCGAGTGCCATGACTTTGCCGTCTTTGGTAGAGATGAGGGGATTGATCTCCATCAGCGAACAATCTTCGCCGTCATAGCAGTTCCACAGATTCGTCAGAATTGCAATCGCCTGCTTCGCCATGTCGCCCTCGAAGCCGAGGCCATAAGCGAGACGCGACGCCTGAAACCGCTGCAGTCCGATCGACGGCTCAATCGTTTCTTTCAGAATCTTCTCGGGCGAATGGTGTGCCACCTCTTCGATGTCCATACCACCCTCGGTCGAGACCATCATCACAGGTTTCGAGATGCGGCGGTCGAGTGTGATGCCTACGTAGTATTCTTTGAGTATGTCAGACCCTTCTTCGACGAGAATTGTATTTACTTTCTGGCCTTCGGGACCAGTTTGCGGGGTTTTGAGCATCATGCCCAGAATGGCTTTTGCATGCGTCTTGGCTTCGTCGGCCGATTTCGCAAGTTTCACACCGCCCCCTTTGCCGCGGCCCCCGGCGTGGATCTGCGCCTTCACTACCGCGACAGACTTGCCGAGCTTGGTGTAAATGCTCGCCGCTTCGTCGGCGTTAGTGGTCACAATACCGTTCGGGACGGCGATTTTATATTTGCGAAAGATTTCTTTGCCCTGATACTCATGGATCTTCATGAGGGATCAAGGCGGTAACTAAAATACCGGGTCAAGAAGAAGGGGGGAGAGATCGAGGGAAACTAATTAAATCCGGTAACAAAACATGGATTGGCTACCGTTGCAGTGGCACTAGAACAAGAAGATATAGAAACAGATGTTGATGTTCCCTTCGAAACAGTTACGCTGGAAGCACATTTTACAGCGGTCTCTGGATATCCGTCGGGATCAGGAGTTCCCGGAACATATCGAGGCTGACCGCTCCGTACGTCACAATACCCACCGGTCGAACTGCGGCTGCATTTATAAATATCGCAGGTGCGATATACATCATAGGTTCCTGGGGGTAAATTCGCTATTCTCGTATTTGTCCCCTTCGTGGCCGCAAGAGGTAAAACCGCAGTCGATACGGAAGTAGAATCCACCCAAGCTTGCCCAGGAAACGTTGAGCCAGCCGCCACTACAGCAAAATAGTCTGAACCACCGCCAACGGTCGAACTCATCACAATACTCCCTACATTCGCAGGTTGGTAGGTGCGCGCTGTCATCAAAAGGGAACCACCCTGTTTACCACTATTACCACTGCTGTCGGTTTCCGTAAACATGTGCGTTATATTCCAATCTGACGGGGCGACATAGACCGCAGATACGTTGCTAATGGAAGCTGGGATGGAGGTATTTTGTGTTAGTTGCCGCAAGTGTACCATCATCGCATTTTTTAGGAAAACACGAACCTCAAGAACATACGGTTCAGCCCCATTGGTAACTCGCAGAGAGAGGTCTTTACGCTGCAGCGGAAACATCCGCGGCTCTGTTGCTGTTTCGCCATATTGGTTCTGCAAAAAACCCTCCACGTCGAAACCGTAAATGGATCTGTTATCAAAGGTTGTCACTGCAACGTTGGTTGCCGAAGTTACGTTACCATCTTTCGCCCAGGTACCATCCGCATTTGTACTCCCGCCTCCATAAGCACCGTCACCAGTAAAAATAGCAGCCGGGGATGTGGCAAATCGTCGGAAATAAATTCCCAGATGCTTATAAAAACCTGATGCAACGTCAACCGCAGGGTACGTAAAACCGCCGTTAAAAAAATCCGTCAAGCGCTGAATTCCGTTCGAATCCGAACAATTCGCCAGAGTTCGGTTATCCGCCGTCGCATAGCTAGAGCACATGAGCTGACGGCTAATTGCGAATTGCGACCAGTAGTCAGAAATAGTCTGACTCGACGATTTTCCCTGGCCTTCGGCAATCCGTACTTCAGCGATATCAATATAATAATATAGATTGGATGGCGCGCTCGCGATACTTGTCGCGTAGCTTTCTAACTGCGATCCGTTCAGTGCAGGATTTGGGGCTGTGGATAGGTAGTTAAAAACGTCAGCCTTGTATAAGCTTGAAAAAGAACCATACGGATCATTACTTTCGTATGTCCCCAACATTTTAAGAGTCACGGTATTATTAATCAGATCAGACAATGGCAAATCACCCGAGCAATGGAGCGCAAAGAAAGACAACGGCAGTAACATCCAGATTTTTTTCATATCATCTGCTCAGGTTAAAATTCACCATCAAACCAAAATTAAAAAAATGGCCATTATAAATTTCATAATTGGGATTGTTTGCCGGTGGGCTCAAATGCTTTTCGAGAACAAAATAATAATCCGCGCGCACGCCGATATTGATCAGCTTACCGGCCGGAAACGAAGTTTCGAAACCGGCGTACGCTAAGGGCAGCCAGTTACGCGACCCTTCGGGCACGTTACGGAGAAAATTGCTGCCGAGACCGCCTTTTACAAAAAAGCTTAGCGGCAGGTTAATCGGCAGCGTGTAACAAACGGCTCCATAGACGGGAATCGAGTGCAAGCGCGCGGTAGTACGCGACGTATAATAACTGTAAGAGCCACCCAGTTCGATGCGTATTGTATTCGAAGGAATATTCGCCCGAAAAAAGAGACCACCACCGAGGCTGGTGGTGAGCACGTCGGATAACTTACTACCCGGTACCGGAGTCACCGGCCCGAACCAGACGCCGAGCTGGGGTTTGAACTTCCAGCCCTCGGCCTCGACCTGGGCCGAAAGACCACCCGAGGTCAGTGCAAAAAGAAACATGACAGGGAGAAATCCCTTGCGTGAATACAATCGAGCCATCGGGAATACCCGGCTAAAAACGATGTTCAGACCTCGCGTCAAGGTATATGGGTTGCCACTGCGGCCTGCATTCTTGGCGCTCGATGGCAGCAAACTCACACCGCATTTAACTTGACGGCAAGCCCGCGATACCGAAAAACCACGAATGCAAAGACCGAATACGCTGCTCTTTATCCTGGCGCTGGTGGTTCTCGCTCTCTTTTTGCCCGATGGCTGTATACCCTTTATCGTCGGAACCCTCTGGAAAATAACGAAGGTCGTCCTCGTTGTGCTCGCGATCATTATCATCGTTGCCTACTTCCGCAAAAAGAAGGATTAACCCCATTTCTATGATGTCACGTCTGAAACCGCTGCTCCTCGCCTGTTTCTTCGCCACAACTGCGGTATTCGCGGGCGAGGGCCTCGAATACATGCAGAACATTATCAATAATTTCGAGAAACTGCGCGGCGAGCTAGCCGAAGATTTTTCGGCAGAAAAGCGCAAAGATGTTTCAGGGCGGGCACGCGAACTGGCATTGCAGATTCTGGATATTAAAGAAATAGGCAAGCTGGCCCTGGGCAGACAGTATGGCAAGCTGACGCCCACTCAGCAAGAAGACTTCCTCGGGCTTTTTCACGAACTGATGGCCAACCGTGTGGTCGAGGCGAATATTCCGTCACAAAAGGTGATCACTGGCAAAATACCGATTGAAATAATCTCCGAACGCGCAGAGACAGACGATGTGTTTGAGAAAGAAGCGATTGTTGTGAATACCCGGGTGCCCCACCGCAAACAAAGCTTCAAGGTCGAGTTCTATCTCTACCGCAGCGATGCCGGCCTCAAGCTCTACGATGTGCATATCGACGATGCTTCTACATTGCTCGATTTCAGAAACCAGTTTTCATCGATCATTAATAAGAAAGGTTATAAACACCTGGTAAAATTACTGCGTGAACGTATTCAGAAAATCAACAAATAGGTTTTTCACCGCTGGCTTATGCTTATGGGCGATAGGCCAGCTCGGCGCCGAGAAGCCCATACGTTTCGCCGAAGGCCTTACGCAGCTACTAAAGAATAACGCCAGAATACTCGAGACCAAAGCACAGATACTGAGTTTCTCCGCTTATGAGGCCGAGGCCTCGGCGCTTGACTTGCCCACGTTTTCGCTGCTGACGTATGCGGCACCGATCTTTGAATCACGCGGCAATCCGCTGGCATCCGAAGTCAACTACGGAAAATGGGCTCCCTTCGTGCACGCCGAACTGCAGGTGGTCTATCCGGTTTTTAGTTTTGGGCGAATCAAAGACGGTAAAAAAGCGGCTTCGCATGCTATCGAAGGCGCGCGTTACCTGCATGAAAGCCAGATCAACAAGAGCATCTTCGAATACAAACAACTGTACATGCAGATTATTCTGCTCAATCGCCTGAAAACGGTGCTCGACGATGCCAACGAGAAGATGAAAACAGTGCTGGGGCACGCTGAGAAACTTTACAAGAAAGGCACGGGCGAAGTTCAGAGAAAAGATCTCACGCGGTTAAAATTATTTGCTCTCGAATTGCAGCGCTTTAATGCCGAGTGGCTCGCGAACAAAAAGACATCCGGCCTGGCGCTTGGCCACTATCTCGGCGAAAAAGAATCGCTGCTCGTGCTCGAAGGTGACTTCCCAAAGGTCACCGATGCGACGCGGGCCCGCGAACAGCTCATCGCGGAAGCCCACAAGATGAATCCCGATTTGAAGGCAGTCGGCGAAGGTCTGCAAGCGCGACGCCACCAGGTTGAAATGGAAAAGGGTGGCAATCTGCCAGTGTTATTTCTCGCAAGCCGCACAGAGGTCAACTATACCAGTGCACGCGATCAGCAGCAATCGAGTTATGCCTTCGACCCCTATAACCGTAACTGGTTCGCCGTGGTATTCGGCGCCAAGTGGGATCTCGACTTCGGCAACACCAAAGCAAAGGTCATGCGAGCTGAGGCTGAACTCGAGAAGATGCAGGCGAAACAAAGTGAAGCCCTAACCGGCGTACCTCTCAAAGTCGCGATGGCAATGTGGGACTTCGAAAAGCAGAAAGTCCAGATGGAAATCAGCCAGAATAAGTATAAAGAAGCGAATAAATGGTCTCTGTCTGAAATGACCGCTTACACCACCGGCACGGGCACGGCGAAAGATCTCATCGAAGCACTGGGCGCGCAATTGCTCACCGAGAAAGAAGTCGCTGAAGCGGAGTTCAACCTCTGCCTTGCGGCCGCCCGCCTCGCGATGGAGATTGGCGATCAAACAACTTTAAAAACATGGCAAGAATGATTTTTCAAAAACGGCCGCTGGGCCTCGCACTGGTATCTTGTTTTCTCTGTTGGGGCTTAGCCGCCAAAAGCAAAGAGGTAGTTTTAGGCGAGAAGGCTTACTCGAAAGGCGCTTTCGACACAGCGCGTAAGCATTTTCAAGAGGCGATCGATAACGGCGACGAAAGTGGCGATCCGCATCTCTATATCGGATTAATTCTTGAATCGCGGCGGCAATACGCCGAGAGCATACAGCACTTTCGCGCGGCGGCAGAGCGGCCCATGCAGAAAAAGTTTAAGAAGGTCGCGTATTGGAAGATGGCAATTCTATGCCGCCAGGCCAAACTCTACGGTGAATCTTTGCGGTATGTCGATCGGCTGCAAGACATGGGCGAAAAGAGCGAATTATTTGAAAAAATTCGCGCTGAGGCTGGCAACTACCAAGGCCCAGTGGCACCGACGGCTGGTGGAGCGACGAACGCCCACCTGAAAAAAGCCCTTGCGCTCGAAAAAGAATTTAAAGAGCGCGAAGAAAAAGACGACGACGAAGCAGCCGAATTGATGCGCTCGATCATTGCCGCCTATAAATCGGCGATCGCCGAAGACGCGCGCCTGAAAGACTACCGCTGGAAAATCGCACAGTATTACGAGAAGCTGAAGGAGCCACGCGAAGCCCAGAGCATTTACAGGCAGATATGGGAGAATTCGGGCGACCCGAGTGCGGCTTTTAAATTAGGCGCCGCAGCTCGCCGCATGGGCGACTATACAGGCGCGTTGAAATACTTCGCAGCGGCGTTAGAAAAACCCATAGAAGACCCTCAGCTGAAATTCTATATACGCCTCAACGCCGCGCAATCGCATTATGGCCTGGCGCATTACCCCGAGTCGTTTGCACATGCTAAGGTGGCGCGGCGCATTGCGGGCGATCTGGAAGTAAAGAAAAAAACGGCGCTTAGCCTGAAGCGCATCTATTGCCTGGGCGCGATTTCCGTGAATGAAATCGACGAGGAATATTGTAAGTTTAATAAGAAAGAAGAAAGCCCGGTTTTCCTCAATCTGATCGCAATGAAACGCGGCCTCGCCGAAAAGAACAACGACAAGGCCGCTGGTTTCGCTGCGAAGATTTACGAAAAAGAGGCTATCGATATCGACGAAAACGAAGCGACGATGCCTGCATACGCGATGTCCGATTTACCGGTCGCGATCGGTGTCTTGTTCAACGCAGAAAGGTACCGTGCGGTTCTCGAACTGACCGAGCGTTTTCGGAAAAATCTGCAGGGTATGAAAGATTTTTCAGGGTGGCGCGGTGTTTCGTTTTTTGCGCTAAAAGAATACGGGTCAGCGCTAATCGAATTCGATAAGATCAAGAACCCGACCACTTCGCAGATGAATCTGCACCTGATGTCGATGGCGCATCTCGGCGATTGGGCGGGCATCAAAACGAAAGGCACTGTGTATTTGAAAAATGCGAAGGCACGCCCAAAGCTCGAAGCGAATTTTCGTAAATTAAAACTCTATGCGCCGCTGCGGCAAGACAAAGATTTCGAAACCTGGCTCAAAGCCGCGACCGAGCCCGCCACACCCACCCCTTAAATTAAACCGGGTATTTGCCTTGCTTGGAATCGCGCACGAAGCGCGGTAACATATAGGGCGGAACGCGCAGGCGCAACTCGGCATAGATCGCTTTGGCCTCAGTCTCCGTGACTTCAAAATGCGCCGAACCGGTGACGTGATCGAGTTGGTGCAGGTAATAAGGTTGCACACCAGCGGCGATGAGCGCGGTGCAGAGTGCCGCCAGCTTAGCGGCGGTGTCGTTGATTTCTCTTAAAAGAACAGTTTGCGCATAAAGGGGGATTCCCAACCGACGCACCGCCTGTATTTTAGCGGCGGCCTCTGCACTGACCTCTGCAGCCGTATTCACGTGTAAAACAAACGCAAAGAACTTGCCGGTAAACTGCGCCTGTAAAGCGCTCAGCACACCCAACAACTTTTCAGACACAAGCCCCGGGGCTGTGGTAAATGCGCGGGTATGAAAGCGCAAAAAGCGAATGTTCGGAAGGGAAAGAAAAACCCGCGCCCGATCGGCGAGATCGGTGGGCGTAAGCATGAGAGGGTCGCCGCCTGAGAAAATGATTTCTTGAATTTCAGGGCGCGCTGCGATGTATGCTGCAATCTCCGCTGGTGACGAATGCGCATGACCCTCGGAAAGCAGGGTTTTTCTTTTGCGTGTACAATAACGACAATATACCGGGCACTCGTCCGTGGTCAGATAAAGTATCTTCGAACGGTATTTATGGACAACATCGGGAAAAGGATGAATATCCACATCGTCCTCGTGCAGAGGATCGTCGTTAAAATCTGGTACCTCGAGTAGTTCCCGTTCATCGGGTTCGAACTGACTCAGCAGTGCAGTCGCGGCGTCGGCATCTAAAGACTCTATTTGCCGGCGGACAAAGGGGGAAATCCGCGTGCGAAACCGCCGTTCCAGTTCAGGGTGCAGTGTCACTCGCCTCAGAAGAATAGGCTCGGCTTAATGACCTTAGCCTTGATCTGGCTGCGCTCGAAAGCGCCTGCGGTACGCGAGTCGCGCGTGTTACGATGATTGTCGTTCAGACAAAAAATATAGTTCGGCCTGACCTCGATCTCGTTCATGTAAAAGCTGCGGTCTTCGGGAATCGCAACGCGCGCCTCGAGATTTTTTTTCACCTGCCCGTTTACGAGCAGCTGGCCGTTGGCGATCTTCACCTTGTCGCCGTCGGCGGCCGCGATGCGGCAGAAAAAATCGGCTTCGGCTGCCGGGGTGCGCACCAGTACGACATCACCGACCGCTACGGTTGTTAATTTCGGATGGATAAAGTAACGCTTGTCCCCGGACTGGATTTCGGGAAGCATGCTGTCCGATGAAATTTTCAACGGGTAAAAAAATAACTGCCTGAAGATAAATTGCAAGACGAAGGCGATAACCAGAATAATTACCAATGACAATGCGTAAGCGCGCCATCTCTTTTGCCCGGCTTTGCCAGAGGCTTTGTAATATTCCGCCTTGCGGATCATGTGCGGGTAAGACGGCGAAAAAGGCAGCGCGTCAAATAGAATCAGGATTCTTATGGCTGGCAAAATAGCCCTGAATCTGGGCGGCGGTGCAGCGCGGGGTTTTGCCCATATTGGGGCGCTGCGGGCACTCACCGAGAACGACATCCGCGTGACGCACCTGATCGGCGTTTCGATGGGTTCGATCGTAGGCGGGGTGTATAGCGTGATGCCCGATGTGGATTTCCTGCACAAACGCCTGAAACAACTTATCGAATTTGAGGCCTTTCGCGATTCGGTGGTAGGTACCTGGACGGCCAACCAGGAAGAAACCCCAAAGGGAATCGTGCGCCGGGCGCAAAAATTGGTGAGCGGCACAAACATCTTACGGCGTATGTTTACCGCTCCGGGAGTCTTAACGAGCTCTGAGGTACACAGCGTCATGGACCCGTTCATCGCGAATGTCAGTATGGACTCGACTGAAATACCGTTTGCGACGGCGGCGGTCGATGTGCGTACCGGTGAACTCAAAGTGTTTCAGGGCAAAGACCGGTTACGCCATGCCGTCGTGGCGTCGGCGTCGATGCCGTTGATTTTCCCACCCGAAAGGGTCGGCCACAACTATTATGTCGACGGCGGGGTACTCGACAAACTCGGCATCGAAACCGCGGCGGTTTTAGGTATCGAGCGACCGATCGTGATCGATGTTTCCGATGAAAAACTTCCCGACACAATGCCCCGCAGCGGCTTTGATGTGATCCTTAAAACCGAAGAAATCGCCTCTGAGCACCGCCGCAATATTCAGTTGCGCCGCGCGAGCCTGGTCTTGCGGCCGATACGCGGCAACTTCCACTGGGCCGATTATTCAGCGGCTGAGGAATTCATCCAAATGGGTTATGAAAACGCCCTCGAGCACATGCGCGAGATACGCGGTATAGCGAATGCCCGCCGCGTGTTTGGTCTGATGCGTTTCAAATTCTAAGGCGTCGCAGGCCCAATTCGAATTGGCTTGTCCCGGGGTTTGAATCCTGCAACAGGTCGCATGCTTTCTCTGTTCAAAAAGAAGGATAAACCTACTTTCTCTGCCTTTATCCAGAGCATGGATAAAACCGTCACCGTAAAACACCGGCAGACGCTGCTCGAAGCGGCCCTTGAAGCCGGCCTCGATTACCCCTTCAGCTGCGGCGCGGGTAGCTGCACCACCTGCAAGACCAAGCTGATTCAGGGCGAATACAAAGACCTCTCCGACATGTCGCTCGTACTCACCGAAGACGACATGAAAAAGGGATATATCCTCGCTTGCCAGGCAATACCGAAATCAGATATGATTGTCACACTGGAGCCCGACGAATCGAAAGAATATTCGGGTGAAGTTTCTTCTTACCGTAAGCTAACGCATGACATCGTCGAAGTTAAGATCAAGCTCGGCGAAAAGCTGCGCTACGCTGCGGGACAATACGCCGACCTCGCTGTGGCCGGCGTTAAGGGCTCGCGCTCATATTCATTCGCATCGGCACCCGGCGCTGGCGGCGGTAATGTCGAGGTGGCTTTTCACCTGCGCCTCGTCCCGGGCGGCGAAATGACGACCTGGTTTCATGAAAAAGACCGCACCGGCGAAAAAGTTAAGTTGCGCGGTCCCCGTGGCAGCTTCGGCTGGCGCGAACACAAATCGAACCTGCTTTGCATTGCCGGCGGCAGTGGCATGGCCCCCATCAAGGGCATGCTCGAAGATGCCGCGCAGAAGAAGATGGCAAAGCGGATCGTTTACCTCTTTGGCGCGCGCACCGAGAAAGATCTCTATGCCCTCGACGATATGCAAAAACTCGCCGCACAGCTGAAACTCGAGTTTGTGCCGGTTTTATCGCACGAAGACGCGGGCTCATCCTGGAAAGGCGCCCGCGGATTTGTCACGGAATTTATAGACAAACAGGCACTCGATTTTAAAGACACGGCAGCATTTCTTTGCGGGCCGCCACCGATGATCGATGCGGCGATCGCTAAACTCAATGAACTGGGTATCGGCCATCAGGATATCTTCTTCGATAAGTTCACAGACAAGAGCCACGTAAATAAATAGGGGCGTGGGCTTGATTGCCGCAACAGTTGCAGGCACCCCTGATCACCGGGATTAACCCGCGGCTCGGTTTAATTATTCGGTTCTGATCGCAGCTCGTCTCTGAGACGGGCCGCTTCTTCGTATTTTTCGCGATCGAGCGCAGTCTTCAGCATCTGTTGCAGTACTTCGGTGCGCGAAAAGAATTTCACTTTTTCAAGCGTTGTTTCTTTCTTTTCTTTCGGTACTTTTTTCTTCTCGCCGAATTCTTCGAGAATCGCCTCGAAAAATTCTTCACGCTCGTCGGCGGTCAGAATATCGTCTACCGAACTTTCTTGCGAGGCACGTATGGCATCCGCATCGGCCTCGCGCAATGTCACGGGATCAATCGCGGTACGATCATAAACATGCTCGGCGACATAGATCGGGGAGCGAAACCGAACGGCCAGAGCAATGGCATCTGACGGGCGGGCATCTAACTCAAGAATGCCCCCTTCAAACTGTTTACCGGTAATAAAGACGCGAGCGAAAAAAGTGCCGCCATGGAAATCATTGATAAAGATCTTGCCGAGTCCGGCGCCTGAAGACTCGATGAGTGCGCGCATGAGGTCTGCGCCAACAGGGCGTTCCATTTTTTCATTTTGCAATACGGTCGAGATCGCATACGCTTCTGACGGCCCGATAAAGATAGGTATTATCTTCTCTTTAAACTCGGGTTTCACGACTGCGGCAAACCCCATCGGGGTCACCGCAATTTCTCTCACCGTAGCGGGCAGCATATTTGAACCCCCAATTTGGATTATTTTCTGTAAAGCTATTTTTGGTTTTTCATGGCTTTTTCATTGCCACCGTGTGCGAATTTCGAAGCCACAACCATGGCCCGAATCGCGGTCGTTGGCGGCGGAATTTCCGGCCTGGCCCACGCATATTTTCTGAAAAAAAAGTTCGCCGACGCAACTATCACAGTCTTCGAGCCCGGCAACCCCGGCGGCAATATCGCAACGCTAGTGCATGAAGGGGCAACACTCGAACCCGGACCCGATTCTTATCTCGACCGAACCGGTCTCTTCAATCACATGATGCGCGATCTCGGTCTGCAATCTGAGGTTTTGTTCGAAGATAAAAAAAGCGCCAAGCGTTTCGTTCTGAAAGACGGCTATCTCGTAGCCGCCCCGAAATCGCCGGGCGGTTTAATCACGACATCGCTTTTGTTTTTCCCCGAGAAGATTAAAATATTTCTCGCGATGCGTAAAAAGTTTTCGCTCTGGCCAACGATCACTCTCTTCGATGCGGCGCGCAATGTGTTGGGATTCAGCGCCGCAGAGTATCTGGCTTCGCCGATGGCACGCGGCATATTCGGCAGTGAAGCTGAAGACCTCGAATTTTCTTCCATCTTTCCCGAGCTCTTTCGTAAAATCACCGAAAGCGCAAAACTCAAAACTGCGATCAGAGAGTATAGCAATGAAAAACGCAGCTATTGGCAAAAAGAGTTGAAAGAGATTCAGTTCGAACGCGGTATCTACAGCCTGAAAGGCGGATTAATCACCTGGACGAATGCCCTCGTCGCAAAGTTGCGGGATCTGGGCGTCGAGATCGTAAAAGATAAGATAGCCCGCATCAACCGGGATGCGGGCCAGAAACTGGTGTTGAGCTCGAAAGCAAAACCTTATGAGGCCTTCGATGAAGTTGTGTTTGCGGTCGGAACCGAAGATCTGGCTTATATCTGGCGCGACCACGATAAAGACCTCTCACGCAAACTCGGAGAACTGAAATATTCCCCGATCAATGTCGTCTATGCAGCCTGGAACAAGAAAGAATTCTCCCCGGGCGGTTACGGATTTCTCGTGCCACGTAAAGAACGTGCGGCTATTCTCGGTACGATATTCGCGTCGAATGTCTTTCCGGGGCGGGCGCCCGCGAATCAGTTTCTCACGAAGACAATGATTTCGGGCGACAGCGACCTCTTCAAAGATAATGAGCTTTCTGATCTCGCTGAAGAGTCGCTGGGTCGTATACTCAAACTCAAGGCAAAACCCCTGTGGAGCAAGGTATTCCGCCATAACCCGGGTATTCCACGTTATGCGCCCGGTTATGGCGAATGGAAAAAAGAGGTACAAACGCTGCTCGAAAAACACCGGGGTGTGCGCTTTGCCGGCTGGGCCTTTTCGGGAATTGGTTTGGCAGATCAGGTGGAATCGGCATATTTGCACGCGAAAGCCCGCGCGCCATGACACCAGCGACAGCAGACAAACCGAACACCATCGCCAAACGGCTTACCTGGAGCTTTGAAAGCGACGTTAACCTGCTCGCCTATAAGAACGTGCACACAGTGTGCGAAGAATCGCGCTGCCCCAACAGGCACGAATGTTCGTCGCTGGGCATTGCTACATTTCTGATCGGTGGCCGCGAATGCACACGCGCCTGCAAATTCTGCCACATCGCCACCGCAAAACCCGTACCACTGACCGCGATTGCCGAAAAAGAACACGACGATATTCTGCGCACTGCCATTGCGGGTAAATATAAATATCTCGTGATCACATCGGTCGCGCGTGACGACGACGAGGCTGGCCTCGCTGCGCATTTTGCGCATATCACCCGGAGCTTGAATGCTCAGGGCATTACGGTCGAGCTTTTAGTGCCCGATTTCCATGGGCGCCGCGAACACCTGGCACAGATTGCCGAGGCTCGCCCAGCGGTGATTGCGCACAATATGGAGACGGTACGCCGACTCTCGCCCGCAATACGCCCCCAGGCAGATTACGACCGCTCCCTGAACTTTTTTAGATTTTTCGAAAAGGAGTACCCGCAGATCATCCGCAAGAGCGCTTTTATGGTGGGGTTGGGCGAAGAAATCAACGAGATACAAACTTTGCTCGATGACATGAAAGCGGCGGCGATCGACATCGTCTCCATCGGGCAATATCTGAGGCCCTCTCACGATCAAGCGCCTGTGGTCAGAAACTATTCGTCGGACGAGTTTGCGCAGTTGACTGCCGAAGTCGGGCACCGGGGTTTTCTCGCTGCAGAGGTCGGCCCGTTCGTGCGTTCGAGTTATATGGCCGAAGCGACAATCGCGAAAGTCGATGCCGAGCGACTGAAGAGGCGGCATGGATAAAAAAGCCGGGCTCTATCTCGATTTTCATACTATCGACCTGGCGCACCTGAAGACGCTGGTAGCCGAAAAAAAAATCGACACCGCCCTCGTCGAGGCCCTCATCGCTTATTGGAAAAAGCGACTCGATGATAAAAAGGATGCCATTTATTCGAGGTACATAGAATATTATCTTTTTTTTGAATCGCTCAAGGCGCTTTTTTTCGCTGTGTTTATTTTCGACATGAAGACTGCCGGCACCCGGCATAGTTATGGAATTTTTCCTGCTCTGGCACCCGCAATTTTTTCGACGGTGGCGGGTGGCGAAAAAAACACTGCTGGTCTCATGGATTTCGATTATAACGGCCAGCAGTACGCACTGCACTACCTGCATAGCGGTTACCACGAACAGGACTACACAATTGCGGCACTCGCGCTCAAAGAAATGCCGATCGGCGATAATTTAATGCGGCTGAAATACGTATTTGAACGTTATTATTTGCCCTCGAGTTTTTCGCGCGATAACCGTATCGGTCTGTTATTTCCCGAAGCGCAGAACCTGATCGCCGAAATGGTGAATCCTGCGCTGGCCCAGAAACAACCCGTCACCTTTAGTTATCTCTATTTCGAATCGCTGACAAAATATGTCAGCCAGGCGGGCGAAAGTTTCGCACGCGAGCTGCTCGAAGAGCTTAAGCGCGACGTTCACCGCATTCTAAAGGACACCGACCGCAGTATCATCCTGTCGACGCGCGAGATTCTCATCGTCTCGGTAAATTGCGAGCAAGAGATTATGAAGAAGCGGTTTGCGGGAGCGTACTTTCACGCCAAGAGCCTGTTGCTGGCTTTTCAAATCCACTTTCATACGATAAGCACGCCAGTGACCGACCTGTACGCTCTGTGGAGCGATATCACCAACGATATCGCTTACAAGAAAAAAGCCGGATAACCCACTTCACGCCATCATATTCCGCAGATCGGTCAGTGTTTCCGCAACCGTCGTCAGCGGATTCACTTTGCGGTAAACTTTGGCGATCTGACCCTGGGGATTTATCATGAACGTGTCGCGCGACAAACCTTTAAAGACGCGTTCTTTGATTGTCGTTTCACCATACACACCGAGGGCTTCGCTCAGCCTTTTATCTTTATCGTAAAGCAGCGGAAAATTGAGTGAAAATTTCTCTTTGAACGCGGCATGCGAAGCAAGATCGTCCAGGCTCACGCCAAAAACCAATGCTCCGAGCTTCGTAAACTCCGCAATATTATCGCGGTATGAACATGCCTGTTTTGTGCAACCCGGCGTGTCATCCTTCGGGTAGAAGTATAAGAGGCTCCATTTGCCTTTCAGATCTTCGGGTAACCTCATTACCCCGCCCGCCGATGAAGCGAGTTCCACAGCGGGTAGCATCGTTCCGGTTAAATCATTCATTGTTATCCTCTTTTAGTTGCAGTTGTTTAATATACCTTTCGACATACGGCAGATCCCGCCAGAGAGAATCATAGCGCAGATTATAAATCACGAGATACACGAAGCGATTTTCCTGGCGCGTGATATAAATGAAGCCACCGCCGTCCTTCTTGTGGAAAGTATACTGTAACCACCGCATAGTTCCCTCGATGAGGGCGACCTTTTCGAGCGCTGAAAACTTAATCTTAAACCCTTTGGCGATTTTTTCCAGTTGGCGTGCCAGCGTGAATTCGGGTTTCTCGATCTTCGCGTGTACGACGACAATCGAGTCGACGCGCGACACGAAGCTCATGAGCGCCCCAAAGCGAGGAGGGTTATCTTCGCGAAAACGTTCGCCTGGCAACCGGCCTTCGAGAGTCACCGCAGCGGAAGAAAAATTCAGCCCCAAAAAAAGCGAGGCGACGAAAAGCGCGCGCTCAGGTATCCGCAAAATTCAGGGCCCCGCCGACGCGCAGCCGGGATCCGTTCTGTTGGGTAAAGATACGCAGCGACGCTTTTTTAAGCGCCGGAATTGATTTCGTCAACGCGTCGCGGAACTCGTTGAAATGCCCCGGCGAATAAATCGCGTCGAATTGCTTCAAAGCCGCTTCTGAGTTCTTGATGAGCGGATGAATCTTTACAGCCGCAAAAAGATTATACGCGGCGCTCAAAGTCACTTGTTCGGGTTGTTTTTTATCCGACGTCAGGTAGCTTTGCCAAAAGAAACGTTCGCGGTTAGCAACCAGATGCGGCGCAAACAGGTCGATTTTGGAATTGCGGTACGAATAGGGAGAGGGATACGTTATCTGAAAACCTTCACCTTTTGTTTCGAGTTTGTGGTTCTTCGTCTTAAACGCCTGGCTCAGAAATTCGATACTCTTCTGGTCTGCCGCAGGGCCTGAATAGAACACATGCGGAATCATATAGCCCGCATCTGCGGTAAATCCGCCGAGGGCAATGACATGCGCTGTCTTAGAGCCTGCCTTGCGAAAATAAGCATAGCCGGGAAAATTGCCCAGACTGATTTTTTCTTCAGTACCCGCAACCGACGCGGCTACCTGCGGACATTCGCCTTCTAAAGACAGACTGTCGCCGCCCGGCCTCAGCTTAAAGAGACAACCGGCAAACGATTCATTACCGAAAGCCTGTTTGAGCAATGCGCGTGTGAGGCTTTTCTTTTTAACCCCATCGCCGGCCTGTCCGATGGCGACAGCCAGGCTGCCACCGTCAGCCGCATAAGCGTCGAGGGCAAATTCGGCGTTACTGGGTTTGCGCAGATATTGCACCTGCGTTTCAAGCGTCTCTTTGTCAGACGCAATCACGAGCCATTCGCCTTCTTTGGCTGCATGCGCATCGGGTAGCATCGAGGTGAGAAGTTTACCCTTGTTATTCAGGGCAATGAGCAGCGAAAACTTTTTACCAGCAGAACGGTAAAAAACCGGACCATCGGTAATTAACGTGTAGAGATTCCACTGCCATGATTTCGGCGCCATCGAAATCATTTTATGCAGATGCGCGCCACCGCGGGTGGGCACCGAGCGCAGAAAATGCAAACCCAGCGGTGAATCAAAAAAGGCGCGCATTGCTTCGCCTTCCCGCAGCTTGGAAATAAATGCATTCACATCGGGAATAACAGCAATCACCGAATACGCTTCGTTCGTATTCAGCGCCTCAGAAATGCGTCTTACGCCCTTGCCTGATTTCGGCGCGGCGTTCAGAAACAGCAGCCCGCCGCCAACCACACAGAACAGAAGCGCCGTTAGCGCGATGCGTTTCATGCCTGGCTGAGCTCGCGGATTCGAGCCTCGAGGTTATTCAACAGGTATTGATTTTCGAGATTCTGGCGAAATTTACCGATGAGACCCTTGATATCGTCGCGCATCGCCTCGGCATTCCAGGGCTTCTCGATGTAACGGTTCAAACCGCCCTCGTTGATTGCCTTGATCGCAGAATCAAGACCCGCGTGCCCGGTAAGCAGTATCTTCATCGTTTCGGGCAGAATTGCATGCACTCTTTTCAGAAATTCATCACCCTTCATGGTCGGCATCATCTGGTCGGTGATAATGAGTTCGATGATTTCATTTTCGGAACGCGCCGCTTCGACGAAAGCCAGCGCCTCTTCACCCGAAGTTGCGGTTACCACCTCATGCGTCGGCATAAAATCGGCGAGCAGCTGCTCTTTGAGAGTCGCCAGCACGCCAGGCTCGTCGTCGACGCAGAGAATGATTCCTTTACGGTTGGTTACAGACACCTTACCCCCTGCTAATCCCTAATGTACTTGAGCTTAGCTTTGACATACTTTTCTTTCTTTATCTGAGTACGCAAGTTTTTAATGGTATTGAACGGAATCATGACAACGAACTGATTAGCGATCGCCGCGGGTATAACTCCACCCGGGTCGGTATGCCCGATCATTTTGATGTGCACCTTACCGCCCTGCTTGGGTTCGAGAATCCATGTGCCGCGCAATTTGGTGACACGTTCGTACTTCGAATCCAAGGGAATATAGTCCGGGCGCCCGCTTGCCGTCATCGTGACAATTTTTGTCTGCGGGTCTTGCGTGAGTTTACCGTACGCAATGGCTTCGCGGTTTTTTAACGGAAACGGCGATGCGGTTACCGAACGCGTGATCGATTCGGTAGGACTGATTTCTTTGAGTATACTCGCCTCAGCACAACGATCCACCCATTGCGGCATGTCATTCACCGCCATGAGCATGGCGACCACCTGTGTTAAGGTGGCATCGACTTCCGTTTCGACCTTATATTCTTTAAAGCTAGAAGTGGATACTGTGCGCGTGTACGCAGTTACGCCGTCCGCAGACTTGGCAAATTTCCAGCTATCGTCTGCTGCCGCGAGAGAAAACGCGGCGATAAAAAACAGGATTCCTTTATGCATGTTCTATCATCTCATGGCTGCGAATAATTTTCCAGCAGAATAAAGGCCGTACCCAAATAAGGAACTTCGGTCCAGATTTTCACAGGGACAAAATCCGCATCGGCAGTGATCCACATTTCGATCTGCGACTGTGTGTTAAAAAACATATTGCTGCCCGATTGTGTCTTGTTGTTGGCGTCGTCGACGAGCGCCGATTTTACGTGAATGATTTCACGGCTGCCAAAAAAAGGCACATCATTACGTTTTTCGCGGCCCAAAACCTTGAGTATCAGGCTGCGCCGGGCCCCGGCAGGCAAGACCGGCACTTTTAAAACTTCGCCCACATTGGGAATACGACCCGTGCTGCGCACCTGGTAGAAGGCGCCCATGAGGTCTTGGTATCCGCCTTTTGTGCTTACATCGTAATTTTCTTTCCATTCGCCCTTCAGCGTATCGCTATGCGGATAACTATGTTCCTGGAATTTCTTTTCGTTCTTGTCAACATTTACCTTGCCCGCACCAAAACGAAACTTGCGCCGTTGGTAGGCGTCACCCTGGTAAGCCTCTTCGTAAGCAATCACCGGCGTCCTGGTGACGTGATTCCATTTACTGGCGAACACTCCCTGCACATAATAGATGCCATGCACCGCCGCGAGAGAATTGACGCGTGCGTTGATATTGATGAACTTATCGCCGTCGGTGCGCGTGCGCATTGTCACATCACCGGCGGGTATGCCCTTCCAGATGATACGGAAGTTCATCGTTTCATTAAAAAAGTTCGGTAGTTTGGCGGGGGCTGGGGGCGGTTTAGGAGCAGCAAATAAGGGTGCCGCTGCCAACAGCAGCAACAACGGGGAGATTTTTCGCATTATCTTGAGTTAGGTTTGTCTTTTGGGGGTCAACACATTCTCGGTCGGGGCATGCTATACTATCCGACGTTTCTGCCGTCTTGAACATTGTCCAAGGTTAATACATAAATTTGGACAAAAAATCCCTAGCGAGTTATAATCCCAGCATGAAACGACTGACTTATATTAGCAGCTTCTCGCAGCCTCTGACGGCAGACGAAGTTGCACAAATCGGAGACCGTTCCGTGACCAACAATACCCGCGACGGCCTTACCGGTGTACTGTTTTGCTTTAACAACGTGTTTTACCAGATACTCGAAGGCCCCGAAGACGCTCTCAACCGCTGCTATGCACGCATTCTGAAAGATCCCCGGCACAAAGATATCTTTTGCCTCGAGGTTGAAAACGACATCGCACAACGCGAATTCGGTGACTGGGCAATGAAGACGGTACGCCTCGATGAATCGGGTGATTCTTTGATTCGACCGATACGCACGATGCTGAACTCCCTCGCGCGCACGCACTACGTTCTCGAGCGCTACTCGCCGCATGAAGTTCTCACAGGCCTGCAAAAGGGGGATAACCCCCTGGGTTGGACGTTGAAGACGAGCGAGAAAACAATCCTCTTTGCCGACTTATTTTCCTCGACGACCTTCGCCGAAAACCTCCACAGCGCCGCTTTTGAGAGATTACTCTCGGTGTTTTATGAAATCGCCAACCGCTCGGTCACCGAAAACGGGGGTACAATCTCGAAACTGACCGGCGACGGTCTCATGGCGTATTTCAAATCGGGCGATGCGGGTAATGCCTTAAATGCCGCGATTGAGATTTGCCGGCGCCTCGACGACGTGCGTAAGAACGCCAAAGAGGGAGATCCCACGGCGCTGCTCTATGCGGGTATCGGTCTCTGCAGCGGCCAGGTGCGTGAGGGAAATGTCGGCTCGAAACTCAAATACGATTACACCCTGCTCGGCGACTCTGTCAATTCGGCTGCGCGCCTCGAAAGCGTGACACGTAAAGTCGATGCGCTGGTTGTATTCGACGATTCACTGCTTTCACGCATCGATACACCTTCGGCTTTGCGCGGCCTGGGCCTTTACCAACCCAAAGGCAAATCGGAACACTTGAAAATTTATTCTGTAAACTACCCTTACACACGCCGAACCATAGACCTGGTAGAGCTGAAGCGCAGAATCGTGGCCCTGAAATCGGAGCGTGCAGTCGCTTAGAGCAGCAACGAATCAAATTTTCTTGACCCGCGCCTTGGCGCTCTACTTGCTATCCCATGGCAACCATGGAAAACCAAAGCTTCCGCTACCGCTGGTTCGGTATCGGTGACCTCAATGCGTTCTTCGGGCTCATGCTCGATAACGTCACCAACCTCGTCTTTCTCGCGCAGATACTAATTCTGGTCTTTGGTTTTCCCGCCGATCTTGTGTACGGTAAAATGTTCCCCGGCACAGCTTTTGGGGTTCTGGTCGGCGATGTCATCTACACAATAATGGCGTTTCGCCTCGCGAAGCGCACGCAAAACCCGAATGTCACCGCAATGCCGCTGGGCCTCGACTCGCCTTCGACAATCGGTATCGCTTTTGCCGTCATCGGCCCGGCATTTCTGGCGGCAAAATCCGGAGGGTTAGACCCAAATGCCGCTGGCCTCCTTGCATGGAAAGTCGGCATGGCGACAATGATCATCATTGGCGTGGTAAAATTCTTTCTATCTTTTGTAGGTTATTACGTTGAAAAACTGGTCCCCGAAGCTGGTCTTTTAGGTTCTCTCGCTGGCGTGGGCATTGCCCTTCTGGGCCTTCTGCCCTTAGAACATGTCTTCGGCACACCCATCGCAGGCATGGTTGCGCTCGGCATTATTATCTATGCACTCGTTGCAAAAATCAGGCTGCCCTTCAACCTGCCCAGTGTCTTTCTCTCTGTTATCGGCGGCGCGATCATCTATTACATTCTCGTTGCACTTAAGGTCGTTCACGCGCCCGAAATTGCTCCGAAATTTGTCATAGCCTTCCCTATTCCAACACTCGAGTTCATGGGCGGCTTTAAAGAGGCTCTTGTCTATCTGCCGATCGCGATTCCCTTCGCGCTTTTGACCGTCATCGGTGGCATTAACGTCACCGCGAGTGCACGCATTGCGGGTGATTCTTATCGCACCAGCAGCATTCTACTCGCCGAAGCAGTAGCCACGCTCGCCGCAGGCATTACGGGCGGTGTAGCTCAATCTACGCCGTACATCGGGCATCCTGCTTATAAGGCCATGGGTGGCCGTGCCGGTTACACGCTGGCTACCGGTCTCTTCATTGGGCTCGGTGGCATACTTGGGTTTATCGGTTTCCTGGCTCAGGTGTTACCACAGGCAGCCTTGGCGCCGATTCTCATCTTTGTCGGTCTCGACATCGTAGAACAATCATACCATTCGACACCCAAGCGCCACGCGACCGCCGTAACGATGGCGATTCTGCCGTCGATGCCCTATCTCGCCAAGATCAAGATGATTGGCCTTGTCGCGCAGATTCAGGGACTTTTCGGCGCGCTCAGCAGCGTTTCGGCGGAGACGGCCGCGAAAATTAAACCCACCATGGATTTTTTCGGCACGGCTTTCCAGGAATCCTGGTTTACGATCATTGCCCTGGGTAACGGATTTATCATCACGGCTATGATCTGGGGCGCTTTCACAGCCAAACTCATTGACCGCAAATTTTACCAGGCGGCTGGTTATCTTCTCGTCGGGGCCTTTCTCTCGCTTTTCGGGCTCATGCATTCGGTGAAAATCGATGGGGATATGTATCTGCCTTGGGCCGTGAAGCTAAACCCTGCCGGCCCGACACCATACAGCATTGCAGCCGCATACGTAACGCTTGCCCTTGTACTTGTGATGTTTTCGTATTCGCGCGGCGCAAAAGAAGCTGCCGCAGAAGCAAGACATTAACCCCACCCCGGCCTTCAGCCACCCCTCCCCACTGACGTGGAGAGGGGTTCTCAAGGATTATCAAATTTAAAGAAAACTCCAAATTGCGCGGAGGATAATATCCGAGATAACCAAAAACGATAATACAAACTTGATTTGACTTAGCTTTGCTTGCCCAATCGGAATGCGGTGTTTATATATATTTTGGCAAATCCTCACTCAAACAGCACTCAAAAATGCCCATCCTGCTTTTCAAAGATAAGATAAATGTATTCCCCCTCTCCACGTTAGTGGGGAGAGGGTTAGGGGGTGGGGTTGAGTAACAACGCCTGCCGCGGGTACATCAGGGTAACCAGTGTCTCGCGGTTGCGCGTTTCGATACGCATTTGTTTAAACGGATCTAAGTTCAGCTTGTAAAAACCCTGATCGACCATCGCAATACCAAAACCGGCAGATTCCGTAGTATCCATGTTATCATAACTGAAGAAGTCGCCTGCCCTGCCTTCCCGGTACAGCTCGGCATGGCGGCGGCGGCTTTGGTCGATTCTTTCAAGGTCGCGCTGCAGCATCGGAACTTTATTGGTGACAGCAATACGAATGTCGTCGCCATCGTTTACAATTTCAAGTTTGACATCGGCATCGATCGCCCGAATCAGCAGGCGGAATCTCTTTAACAGCTCGACCTGATCATCACTCAGCTTCTGGCCCATGCCTGTCCGGTATTTTTCTTCCAGATCGAAAATCTTCTGCACCTGCTTCTTGAGCACATCGGGCACAATGCGCGTCGCCGCAAATTCGCGCAATGTGCGTTCTTCGACAATCACCTGTAACAGATCTTCGATTTCGGTAATCTTGAAGCGGTGGAGATGCTTCTTGATCTCTTCGCGAAACGCAACGAACTTGAGATTAGCCTTGAGAGCATTAAAAACAACCTCGACGATCGCATAGTGAATCGCCAGCACATGCAGTTTATTGAGATTTTCTTTCTCGAAAAATTCCGTCAGAACCTGCTGCAGTTGTTTACGACCCTGCTTCGTAAGCGCATTGATCTGAAAACGCACCGGGCGCCGTTGCGTAAGACGTGAAACCGTTTTCTCGACGAATGCCGGCTGCGACATATAGGGGAGTATCGGCTTTTGCCGCTACAAAGTCAAATCTAACGTAAACAAATGTACCCGGGAAAATAAAAAGCCCCGGCAAGCCGGGGCTCCAACCTTTCAACTGTTAAGTTGCTTAACGTTTCAGACCCAAAAGCTCTTGCAGCATCTGGTCGGCCGTTGTGATACTGCGTGAGTTTGCCTGAAAGCCGCGCTGCGTGACGATCATATCGGTAAACTGGTCCGCAAGATCGACATTCGACATCTCTAAGAAGCCGGCGTTGATACCGCCGAGGCCCTGAATGCCCGAAGTGCCGATGATCGCATTACCCGAGTTGATCGATTCCACGAAGTTATTCTGCCCAGACTTAGTCAGACCTTCTGGGTTCGTAAAGTTCGCGAGCGCTATTTGGCCCAACATGTTGCGCGCACCATTCGAATAGACCCCGGTGATCACACCCGTATCGTTAATTTCGAATGCTTCCATATAGCCCATCGTGTAGCCGTCTTGCTCTACCGCTTTCGTTGTGAAAGCAGATGAGAACTGCGTAATGCCGTCGACCTGCCCGGCTTCGCCAAGA
>JAFLED010000229.1 GCA_017302045.1 Spirochaetota bacterium | reverse complement strand
GGTAAGATGGCGAAATTTCGGACGCATGCAATTCTCCGGTAGTTGGCGCAAACGCCCAAACTACCGGAAAATGCGGCTTAGGTCAGCGAAGGACAGAACGTTGCATTTAGAACTTGAATCTTAGCCGAAGGCCGGGATGGGGTAAAAAACTAGCCGACACGCCATCGGCTCAATACCTTTAAGCCATGCTTAAAAGAGTATTTCTCTTCATTCTAACAAACATTCTCGTGGTTGCCACGATCTCGATATTGCTGAGCGTCTTCGGCGTTACGCATTACATTGAAAGGGCGGGCCGCGCGTACCATTTGAACCTGCAGAAACTGATGGTCATCTGCCTCATCTGGGGGTTTGTCGGCGCATTCATTTCGCTCGCGCTCTCGAAAGTCATGGCAAAATGGATGATGGGTCTTTCTGTCATCGACCCACGCCGGGCATCGGGCATCGAAGCCCAGCTGGTCATGACTGTACACCGTCTCGCGAAATCTGCGGGCCTCACGACCATGCCAGAAGTCGCAATCTATGAAGCCGAAGAAGTCAACGCGTTCGCCACCGGGCCAACGCGGTCGAGCTCGCTCGTCGCGGTTTCGACCGGCCTCTTGCGCTCGATGGAATGGGAAGAAGTCGAAGGTGTATTAGGCCACGAAATCGCTCACATTGCCAACGGCGACATGGTAACGATGGCTCTCTTGCAGGGTGTCGTTAATGCGTTCGTGATGTTCCTCTCGCGCGTGCTTGCTTTCGCGATCAGCTCGGCGATGAGCCGCAGCGACGAAGAAAACTCGTTTCCGCGTATGCTGAATTTCATACTCACCTTCGTGTTCGATATCATCTTTACCTTGCTGGGCTCGCTGATTGTCGCTGCGTTCTCGCGCTTCCGCGAATACCGCGCCGATGCCGGTGGCGCTTCGCTGGCGGGCCGCCAGAAAATGATCGCGGCATTGGATCGTCTGCGCCGTACACATGATAAAGTCGACAATTCAGAAGCGCCGGCGCTGGCCGCAATGAAGATATCCAACAAAGGCGGATTTCTCGCGTTGTTCTCTACGCACCCGCCGCTCGAAGACCGCATCGCGCGGCTGCAAAAGGGTATTTAACCCCACCCCTGGCCCCTCATCCTGGTAATGGGTCCGCGACTAGCGCAAGCTAGTCGGGGGTGGCCGAAGGCCGGTGAGAGGTTTTCTTAACGCGGTGTAGTAGCTTCTTGTAACTTCGCCCCAGGCTCAAAAACAGAAAACTCAAGGCGACACCAAGCGCTATGCAGGCGGCCATGATGCCGCCCAGCGGCAGAGAAGCGTTCACAAAGAAAATCTGTATCTGAACCTTGTGGCTATTGAGCAACAGCAGCAAGATAATGAGTACAGCAGCGATGGCCAGCGCATTCAGACGCTGCATCTGATCTAGATCTGACTCGTGTTCGCACTACCACACATCGGGCAGTATTGCGTATCGTCCATCTCGTCGTCTTCTTCTTCGAGGTAAACTTCCCAGCGGTAGTCGCAGTCTTCGCAGGCATAGCTGACGGCGATTTCGCGCTCGCCGCCTACGCCCTCTTCGTCGTCTTCATCGGGGTCTTTCGGGCGGGCATCATCGTCTTCGTCTTCATCGTCGTCGCGGCCAAGGTAAAGCTTGGGCCGGATAGATTCGTTCAGTTCGTCGTTCATTGCGGGCATGTACCTACGCGACGCCAAAATGCGAAAAGGCGGGTCAAGTATTTTTGGCAATACCCCCCTTTTTTGTTATTGTATCGGTAAGCACCGTGAAAATGGCAATACATTTGACCGCTCATCGCTCGCCCGACTTCGGTTGCTATCATTCACTCGCGCACCATGGAGATGATCATAAATGACACCGCAAAAACAAGGCCCTTTGGGTTCGGGAAGCCCTAATAAGACAATGAAAAACATAGCACTCGTACTACTCATCGTCATCATGGCAGCCCTCACCTACGAGGTATTCCAGGAACAACAGGGCAAGGTCACCGAAATTCACTATTCCCGGTTCTTAAATCTGGTCGAAACAGAGTCGCTTTCGGTCACCGAACAGGCGCCGCTGACGATTCAGGGCCATTCGATTACCGGTAAATTCTTCGATAAAGACAAAAAGGCGGATGTCCTTTTCAAGACAGTCATTCCTTACGTAGACGATAAGCTGCTCGACCTGTTGAAGACGCACAAAGTGAAATATTTTAAGGGCGCCGCCGTAGAAGAAAGCTTCTTCTGGCGTACGATTATGCCGCTCCTGCCCTGGATCGCTATAGTCGGCTTCTTCTGGTTTATGATGGCGCGCCAGGTGCAATCCACCGGCAACCGCGCCCTCACTTTCGGTAAATCGCGCCCCAAAATGGGCCCCGATATGAAAAACCGCATCACCTTCGCAGATGTTGCGGGAGTCGAAGAAGCCAAAGAAGAATTGAAAGAAGTGGTGGATTTCCTCAAGGCCCCGCAAAAGTTTCAGGCGATCGGCGCGAAGATACCACGCGGCGTACTGCTCGTTGGCCCCCCAGGTACCGGCAAGACTCTGCTCGCAAAAGCCGTCGCCGGCGAAGCGGGAGTTCCGTTTTTCTCGATCTCGGGTTCTGATTTCGTCGAGATGTTCGTGGGTGTCGGTGCGAGCCGCGTGCGCGATCTCTTTGGCCAGGCAAAACGCCAGACCCCTTGTATTGTGTTTATCGACGAGATCGACGCCGTGGGTCGCCTCAGGGGCGCAGGCCTCGGTGGCGGTCACGACGAGCGCGAGCAAACACTGAACCAGCTTCTTGTAGAAATGGATGGTTTCGAAGAAAACGAAGGTATCATCATCATCGCGGCAACGAACCGCGCCGATGTGCTCGACCCCGCTTTACTGCGCCCGGGCCGATTCGACCGCCAGGTCGTTGTCGACACCCCTGACATCAAGGGACGCGAAGCCATTCTCAAGATCCACAGCCGCAAGGTACCCATGGAAGAAGGCGCTTCGATGGACAAAGTGGCGCGCGGCACACCTGGCTTTACCGGTGCCGATCTCGCGAACCTCATCAACGAAGCGGCGCTTTTAGCTGCACGCAACGACCGTAAAAAAGTCACCGAAGCAGACCTCGACAACGCACGCGACAAGGTACTCATGGGGCCAGAGCGCAAATCCTTCCTCATTATTCCCGAAGAGAAAAAAATCATCGCTTACCACGAAGCAGGTCACGCGATTTTGGGCGAGCTGCTGGAGCACTCTGAAGAAATTCACAAGGTGACGATCATTCCACGCGGGCGCGCGCTGGGTATCACACAACACCTGCCCGAACAAGAAAAGCACATGCGCTCGCGCAACTATTGGCTAGACCAGCTGGTTGTGCTGATGGGCGGTCGCCTCGCCGAAGAAATTGAATTCGAAGACGTTACGACAGGTGCTTCGAACGACATCGAACGCGCGACGAATATTGCACGCCGTATGGTAACCGAATGGGGTATGTCTGACCGTGTGGGGCCGATTCACCTCAGCGGTTCTGATTCAGGCGCTGTTTTTCTGGGCCGCGATTATTCGCGCAAGGGCGATCACTCCGAAGAGTATGCGAAAATCATCGATATCGAAGTAAAACGTATTATCGACACAGCTTTCGAGCGTGGCCGCACGCTGCTGAAAAAGAACAAGAAGCGTCTCGATCAGGTAGCGCAGGCTCTTTTAGACCGCGAAACCATCACCGGCGACGAATTGCGCGACATCATGAATGGCCGCAAGCTGAAACCGCTGGCGCCGCCACCGCCGCCAGAGAAAAGCGGCGATAAAAAACCCGCGAATCCGACCCCTTCCTTTGGGGGCGACTTGCTTTCGGGAGCGCAGCCCGCCTAGGCCAGAGAGGCCAAGGGTCGGCAACGGGCAGGATGCCCTTCGAGTTGACGACCGAAAACACGATGTTAGTGAGTTCACGCCTGCCACGGAGGGCATCTTGGGCGTGAACGAGTCTCGTTCTGCCGGCCCGATCATCTATATCTTCTTAGATGGTGTGGGTCTGGGTGAAGACGACCCGAAAAAAAATCCCTTTAGTCGCTTTAAGACGAAATTCTTCGGCCCGCATGCGGGTCGCAGTTTCGAGATGCCCGGCGATGTTATCGCTACCGACGCGCATATGGGAATCCCCGGACTGCCGCAGTCGGCGACCGGGCAGACAGCACTCTTCACAGGCTACAATGGCCCTGAAATTCTCGGGCGCCACGTGAACGGATTTCCCACTTTTACGCTGCGGCCGTATTTCAAAGAGAAGAATATCCTTAAACTCATGAACGATGCCGGCCTGAACGCGACGCTCATCAATTCGTATTCGAGTGTCTATCTCAAGCGCCTGCAACACCCGCGCGCCGAACGTATGCTTTCGGCCTCATCGCTGATGCAGAAACATTCGGGTAAACCGTATTTTACGACAGAGGATTACCTGGCTGGGCGCAGTCTCTACATGGATATGAACAACTGGTTTCTGCGCAAAAACGGACTCGCCGTTCCCCTGGCAAAACCTTACGACAATGGCCGCAAACTCGTGCAAATTGCGCGCGGTTATGATCTTGTCATCTATGAATATTTTTTCACCGACAAAGTCGGTCACGAACAATCGTGGGGTGCCGCTAAACGTATCATTGGTCACGTCGATCGTTTTCTCGCGGGCGTCTGGGACGAACTCGACGCTACACGCGAAACCATCGTCATCAGCTCAGACCATGGCAATCTCGAAGATCTGTCTGTCAAAACACATACCCGCAATAAGGTCGGCACATTCGTGCACGGCAGGCATGCCGGCGTATTTCTCGGCCAGGTAAAGAATCTTGCGGATATTCCACGGGCGATTCTTGGCATTTTTGGTTTGCCGTTTGCCGCCGATTTCAAACCAAGCACAACCCTTACCCCCGCGTCCTCAACCTGAGGTAAAGGGCATTAAAAACAACAGATGAACATCGCGATCGTCGACGTCGGGTCGAATAACATCAAACTCGAAATATTCGAGCTCAACTCCGAAGGCCATTCGCATCTGGTTTTCAGCGAGAAGTTTCAGGCGCGTTTGGGGTCAGACGTTTTTCTCACGCGCAAACTACGCCCTGAAAGCGTCGAGATCGCGGTCGAGGCGCTCAAACAGATTCGCCGTATTACGCAAGAGCTCAAGTGCAAACAAACTGTCGCGATCGCGACCGCCGCTTTGCGCGAATGCGAGAGCTCCGACTTTATCGAACGCGCGAAACGCGAATCGGGCATTACCGTACACGTGATTTCAGGCCTCGAAGAAGCGCGCTTTGTCTATAACGGCGTGCGCGCGCATACCTCGCTCGGCGATAAGAACTATTTTATCAACGATATCGGTGGCGGCTCGACCGAGATTCTTGTCGCGAGCGACCAGGATATCCATTTTGTCGAAAGCCTGCGCCTCGGCACCGTGCGTCTCAGGGAAATGTTTGCGAGCGAATCGAAAGATCTCGTCAAACTTATCGACCGCTATGTCGCGCGCTCGATTGAACCTTACCTGGGCGATATCGGCAAATACCGGCCCGAAGCGGGGCTTTGCACCGGCGGCACCGCGCGCACCTTGCTCGAAGTTTTGCGCGAGATGGGCGTCTCGCTGAAAGAAGAGCTTCGGCTGCCCTCGGTCGACACCCGCGATTTTGCCGAAGTGGTCGAACAGCTCTCGGGCATGAGCAAAAAAGAACTCGCGCGCATCAAGAGTATCGACGAGGGCAGACGCGACATTATTCTGCCGGGTGCGGCTTTACTCTTATCGCTGCTGAAACAGACCAAGATGACGCGTTTTCTGGTTTCGCCGAATGGTCTGCGCGACGGCGCCCTGGCCGACTATGTCTACAACAAGGTAAACAAAAACATATACCTGCGCAGCCAGACGCAGTTTCGCGAAGCGGGCCTGACCGCGATCGTCGACAAATATAAGATGGACCGCGAGCATTCGCAGCATGTCGCGAATCTTGCGGTACAGCTCTTCGATATCTTCGCCGAACTGCACCGGTTGCCGCCAGAAACACGCGATCTGCTCAAGGCCGCGGCGATGCTGCACGAC
>JAFLED010000228.1 GCA_017302045.1 Spirochaetota bacterium | reverse complement strand
GACATCGACTCGACCTGGATACCCGCGGTGCTGCACCACGGGCAGGCCTACGCCGATCTGCTGGCGACAGAAATACATATCCGTAATACGCAGAAGCTCATCGGCTTCGATAAATACCAGCGCGCCGACGCCGAACTCGATCTTGCCGAGGGGCTTTATCCGACACACCCGCGCATACCCGAACTGCGCGAACTCATCCGCAAAAAACGCGAAGATAATACGAAACAAATCATCGCCAAACTTCCCGAAGAAAAACGCAAGGCCTATGAGGCGGCGATGCAGGCCGCGCAGCAGGCGATGGACCAGACGAAATACGCCGAGGCAATGCAGCGCTACAGCGAAGCGCTGAAAATCGCCCCCGAATCGCTCGACGCGAAAATGGGCTATGCCGAGGCCGAGCGGCTGTTAAAGGGCGAGGGTGCCGACCAGAAACTGGCGTCGCTTTTTAAGCAGGCAGAGAAACATGAGAAAGACCGCCGCTTTGCGCAGGCCATCGGCAGTTATGACCGTGTATTACGTGTCGACCCAGGTAACCAACAGGCCACCGAGCGCAAGGCCGTGCTGCTCGACTTCATGCAACAGCAGTTAAGCGAAAAAGAACGTAAACTGC
This sequence comes from Spirochaetota bacterium, assembly GCA_017302045.1. Classification (GTDB taxonomy): domain Bacteria; phylum Spirochaetota; class Leptospiria; order Turneriellales; family Turneriellaceae; genus Turneriella. Next base: position 5,426 of record JAFLED010000228.1, on the reverse strand, counting down.
TCGCACGCGAATACCTGACGAGCGGCAACGACGCTTTCCGTAAGTCGGATTACAGCTTTGCGATCGAACAATACCGGGTGGGTCAGGCGATGGATCCCCGGCTGACCGACTGGGAGTCGCTGATAAAGAAAGCCCAGGCGGCGAAAAAAGAACAGGAAGAAAATCTCTTCGCCGACAAGCTGAAAGAGCTCGAACGCCGGTACCAGGCGGCGATGCTGCAGATGCTGCTCGAAAATTATCCGATGGCAATCGAAGATCTCGAGGCGGTCATCGAGATAGCCAAGCAGTTCAAACAAGAAGAGACGCAAAAACATGCCGAGACGCTGCTGCAAAAAGCAAAGGATGCGATGTTGCGCCAGGACGAAGAATTTATCACGCGCGATTCGCCGTATTACAATTTCGTACAATCGCTCACGGCACTGGGGCTCAACAGCTACAAAGTGAAGGATTGCAACGCCACCATGAAACACTTTGGTGCAATCGTCGAGGTGTTTCCCAAAAACCGTGTCTCGAACCAGCACATCATGTCGTGCACGATTATACTGAACCCGGAGCGCAAAGACGGGATCATTGCCGAACTGATCGAAAGCATTTACCGCATGAAAGATATCAATGCATTCGAAGCGCGGCGTTATTTTGAAATACTGAAGTTTATCGACCCGCAGAACCCACGTATACCCGAACTCGAGCGCGAACTTTCGGAGAAAACGCAGGTCCTGAAAAAAGCCGTGGTACCCGCGGAATTTCTCGAAGCGCTCTACCGGCGCGCTCTTTTGTTATCCCAGACAGAACCCGAGGCGGCGCTCGCAGTACTGCGGCAGTTGCTCGCCGACGATCCGACGAATGTCAAGGCGCGAGCTTTATTCGCGCGCATCGAAGGGCGTCTCAGGCGCAAAGAGTGGGCAGAATCAGACAGACCCATCGCGCCCGCGGCGCTCAAGGCCTATGCCGATGGTATCGTCTTTTACAATACGGGCCAGCTCGCAGAAGCCAAAGCCGCATTTGCGCTTGCGCTTAACCTTGCCCCGAACTTCGACCGGGCGAGCGTCGCACTCAAGAAATGCGAGGCCTATTCGAAAGGAGCGAAGTTCTGAAATACTGGCTCGCCACCGAAGCTCAGGTAAGGCGGCTCAAGAATAACCGCCGCAAAAACGGCCTGGCGGCGGTTATCAGCGACGATTTTAACTACCTGATACGCATCGAAAATCTGTTCTTCGGCTGGAACCTGACACCCTGGATACGCCGCAAGGATTCTATCGATATTGCTGTTTTACAACGCCTTAAAGACGCGGCACCGACGACGCTGACGCCGGGCGAGATGCGCCGGTTTGTACAGGCCGCGCGCCGGGGCCCGGCGGGTGAACCGGTGGATATCCGCGTGCACGCGCTCGGCGACCGTTTTGTTGTGCATGCGGCCCTGAATGGACGCGTTGCAGCCCGCGTACCGCAAACGGCGGGTGAGCTGCGTGCGCTGCTGACGCGCCTCAAACTCAAATACCGGAATATCCGTATTACGCTCATCGGCACCGATCTTGCGAAAGCGACCGAGATTTTTCGTTTTAATCTCGAAGCCGGTATTGTTTTCGAATTCGAACGCCTGCAAGAGCTGCGTCCGCGCCGCGAGCGGCAGATACGCGAGGTTATCGTTTTCACAAATATCGCCGGTGCCGCTTTACCGCAACTCGATAAGCAGCTCGATTTCTGGTCGAAAGGGGTTTCGGGCTTCCGCTTTCGGCATATTTTCGGGCAACTGACACGAAAGCGCGTCGAAGCCGTGCTGGCTGTCAAAGAGTGGGATCTCCTCATTTACCGGGGCCATGGTTTCGTGCGCGAAGGCGCCATCGCCTGGCAGCTCGTCGACGGTGCCTGGACATTGCCCGCTTTTACCTGCTCGGCGTATATGCATCTGGCCTGCCTTGCCAATCCCGAAGAGTTAAGACTCGATAGACTACCCACGGCGCGCATTCTGACGCCGCTGAAAGCGGTCGAAGACTTCGACGACGCGGGGCTCGTGGGGTACTTTATCGAGCGCTATCGGGCCTCGGGCAGCCTTATCTCGGCGATGCGCGCCGTGCAGGTCATGCATCCGCAATTTGTGTTTTTTTCGACCGCCGACTAAGGAAATCCTCGACCGGCTGAAAGCGCCCTCTATTATGTCGCATGGCGAAAGGCAAGGGCGGCGCTGCGGGCAAAGGCGGCGACGATACCAGATTACCCGATTCAGTGGCTAAAGAGATTATTCCGGTCGAGATCGAAGACCAGATGAAAAAATCGTACCTTGCCTATGCGATGAGCGTCATCGTAGGCAGGGCACTGCCCGATGTGCGCGACGGCCTGAAGCCGGTGCACCGCCGTATTCTGCATGCGATGAATGAGCGTGCGTGGCGTCAAGACCGCGCCTATGTCAAGTCGGCGAAGATTGTCGGCGAGGTGATCGGTAACTACCACCCGCACGGCGACTCTGCGGTCTACGATACCATGGTGCGCATGGCGCAGGATTTCTCTCTGCGCGAGTTACTCATCGACGGTCAGGGAAACTTTGGTTCGGTCGACGGAGATCCACCGGCGGCATACCGTTACACCGAAGCACGACTGACCTCGATGGCCGAAGAGTTGCTCAAAGACATCGATAAAGAGACCGTCGACTTCTCCGACAACTTCGACGGCACTCGCCGCGAGCCGCGTGTTTTGCCCGCGGCCTGGCCCAACCTGCTGGTGAACGGTTCTTCGGGCATCGCGGTGGGTATGGCGACGAAAATACCTCCTCACAACCTGAAAGAAGTGGTGTCGGCGCTCGATCTGCTCATCGAGAACCCCGACGTTTCGATCAAAGAACTCATGAAAAAAATACCCGCGCCGGATTTTCCGACGGGTGGTATTATCATCGGCAAAGACGGTCTCAAGTCGGCGTATACGACAGGCCGCGGTTCGTTTAAAATACGCGCAGTCGCGAATATCGAAGAGAATGCGCGCGGCCGCGAAGCCATCATCGTGACCGAAATCCCTTATGAAGTGCGCAAGAATGACCTGCTCGCGCGTATTGCCGCGCTTGTGAACGACAAAAAAATCGAGGGTATCTCCGAGATCCGCGACGAGTCAGACCGCAAGGGTATGCGCATCGTGTTCGAGCTCAGAAAAGAAGCGCAGGCAAATATTGTTCTGAACCAGCTCTACCAGCACACTGCGTTACAGATCAACTACGGTATTATTTTTCTTGCGCTCGTCAACGGCGAACCCAAGCTTTTAAACCTCAAACAAATGCTGCAGCATTATCTCGCGCACCGGCGCGAGGTGATCGAGCGCAGAACGCGCTATGACCTGAGAAAGGCCGAAGAACGCGCGCACATTCTCGAAGGCCTGAAGATCGCGCTCGATTTTATCGACGAGGTCATCAAGATTATCCGAAAAAGCGAGACCGTCGACGTGGCGCGCACATCGCTCATGAAGCGCTTTAAGCTCTCCGAAATACAGGCGAATGCGATTCTCGAGATGCGCCTGCAAAAACTCACCTCTCTCGAATCCAAGAAGATTCTCGAAGAGCTCGCCGAGATCAAAAAACTCATCAAAGAACTCAAAGACATACTAAAATCCGAATCGAAGATGTTCGGTATTATCAAGGGCGAGCTCGGCACAATCGTACAAAAACACGGCACAGAGCGTTCGTCGCAGGTTTCGCTGGTCGACGCAGACACGACGAAGATGGACACCGAAGACCTCATCCAGAACGAGAACGAGGTGATCACGATCTCCGAAAGCGGCTATATACGCCGCATGCCTCTGGACACATTCCGCCGCCAGCAACGCGGCGGCAAAGGTGTCATTTCGGGCGGCAAAAAAGAAGACGCGCTGAAGCACGTACACTTCTGCCAAAGCCTCGATTACCTGCTCTTCTTCTCGACACGCGGCAAGGTCTTCTTCATGAAAGCGTATGAGGTGCCCGAAGCTTCGAAAGATGCGCGCGGCAAACACATCAAGGGTTTCCTCTCGCTCGGTAACGACGAGGTGGTTACAGTCATCCGTTCGGTGACAGAATTCACCGAAAAGAAATATCTCCTGATGCTCACGCGTCAGGGTATCATCAAGAAACTCGAGCTCTCGCAGATTTCGAATGCGAAAAAAGGCGGCGTGATGGCGATGCAGTTCAAGGCGTCGGAAAAAGATTACCTTGTCGATGTCGCACTCGTCGAAGAGAAAGACGATATCTTCATGGCAACGGCCGAGGGTTCGGGGCTGAGGACTAACCTCGGCAAGATGCGCCCGCAGGGACGCGCGGCCTCGGGAATCATCGGAATGAGTCTCGAAGGTCAGGATTATATGTCGGGTCTCGACGTGGTTAAAGGCCAGAAGTCGTTTCTGCTGGTAATCAGCGAGTCGGGCTACGGTAAACGCGTCAAGTACGACGAATTCGGTACGAAGGGTCGCGGCGGTAAAGGTATGGCTTTCTTCAAAGCCACCGAAAAAACCGGTAAAGCGGTGGCGATACGCACGGTAACAGAAAACGCCGAAGTGATTGTTACAACGCTTTCGGGTATGGTACTGCGCAGCGAAGTCAAACAGATCGCGGTGCAGGGGCGTACCGCCTCGGGTGTGCGAGTCGTCGACATAGCCGCAGGCGATAAGGTCGCCGATATGACGGTCTATAATCCCGAAGAGATTCCGGAGCAGCAAAACAAGAAATGATCCAGTTCTGGCGGTTAGGGCTTAAACGCGCACCGGTAATGTGGACCCTTGCGGGTCTGCTATACCTGATTGCTTACGTTGAAACCGCCGTCTTTGTCCGCTACGCTAAATTTTTAAGTTCGAGTAATTCTTTGCTGCTTTACGCTTTCGCTCTGCTACTCGTGGGTTTCGCTTTTGGTGTGGTGATGGTACAGGCTATCTTATGCCGCGCGCTGCGTTATGAAATCGGTAATTTCGAAATGCTGGGTTTTACACGTTTACGTATTATCGGCTATTACGCTCTGCAGAATATTTTCATCGCTCTGCTCGCGCTTTTGCCCGCGGTTTCGACCGATCTCATACTTAGCAGTTTCTTCTCGCAGAAAAGCATGCCGATCGCGAATTTCGATCGGGTAATTATGGCGCAGTTTATTCTCGCCGCGGCCGTCGCGTTCAGTTTTATCAACTTTCTTTTTCTCTATTCGCGCAAATCACCCGCGCTGTTGCTCAAAGAAAAAATGTGACATGCACGCAGCGCTGCGGGCCGAAGTCGAAAAAACGACAGGCGCCATTCAGGCAGTGCAGCGTCTTACGGGCGGCGACATCAACGATCTTTACCGCGTGACTGCGCCCCGGGGCGAATTCGTCATAAAAACCCATTTGCGGCCACGCGAAGGTTTTTTCGAAGCGGAAGCGCTGTGACCTTCCCCCCGAATTCTGCTAAACATGTACGATTAGATTCTGCTGTCGATAATGACAGGAGGATC
>JAFLED010000227.1 GCA_017302045.1 Spirochaetota bacterium | reverse complement strand
AGAGTACAACGAGGAGCGACCGCATAGTTCGCTTGGCATGATGACGCCGGCAGAATTTGCGGCAAGAGGAAAGCTACAAGTGGCAGAAATCTAATCGATCAGGTTTGCGAAAACAGGGGGAAGGTCACCGAAAATATACGTTCTGCTTAGATGATCTTTGAGGTAAGTTCAGAAACTCATATTGTGCCAGTCGTTACAGGGTTTTGATAAATTTCAATGGATATTTTTTCTTATTTCCTTCCAGCTTTCCAATAGTCCTTCTTCGCCAAAGGCAGGCAAGACCTGGAGACTATTCGCCCCGTAGCTATTGTAGATTATATATTGATAAGATAGGTTCGCCGATTACTCAATAGAGGAATATATTTTCATGCACTAAAAATTTCGCGGATATACATTTTCTGGCTGGTTCCAACCTGTCAAATATGTTGCTCGAAGTCGTTGGTATCCATTGCTGGAAATTATTCCGCTCCAATAATCGGCTTCTTATACGAATACAATCCGTGCACGCCGCCCTGTGCCTGTGCCGCCAAAGATCGCGGTTCAAAGCGCAGCTTGCTCGAGTAGAGTGCTTTATGCAGCGCGGGAATATCGCGGCAACCCATGTCCTGGAGTGCGTGGCGTACGCCCTGCATCAGGTAGGGAACGAATTCGAAAAGCGAACCTTTATCGACAACCGCGCCCGAAACTCCCTGCGCTACCCGAATCTTCTGGTCTTCGACGTTATAACGTTTCGCCCCACCGCCTGAGCCTTCCATCGCTTCGATCGATGCCATGCCGCGGAATTTTTTAAGGCGCACACCGTTTTCATAATAGTATTCGCCGGGGGCTTCTTTACTACCGGCAAGCAATGAACCGCACATCGCGGCGCTGCCGCCAACGGCGAGAGCCTTGGCGATGTCGCCGATATTGCCGATGCCACCGTCCGCTATAACCGGAATCTTATGCTTCGCAGCCATAAGCGCTGTATAATAGACTGCCGTCGCCTGCGAGCGCCCGCAAGCCATCGTATCTTGCGTGATGCAGATTGAACCAGGACCCATGCCGATTCTGAGCGCGTCGGCGCCTGCTTTAATGAGTGCTTCGCCCTGTTCGCGCGTCACAACATTGCCTGCCATGATATCCACTTCGGGGTGTTTCTTCTTTAACTCTTTGAGCAAATCAATCTGGAACTTTGAATAACCCTGTGCTGAATCGACCACAAGCAAGTCGACGCCGCGCGAGATCAGGCTTTCGATACGTTCGCGGTCATGCGGATGCGTAGAAACCGCAGCGCCGACGCGCAGCCGTTTCTGGTCGTCTTTCGTTGCGAGAGGGTACTCCCTGTTCTTCTTGAGATCGGTGCGGCTCATCAATGCCACCAGCCTGCCGTTTTTGTCGATGATCGGCAACTTCCCCTTTTTCGACTTACGCAGAATTTCGTTCGCTTCGACGAGAGAGACTCCCTTGGGAGCGGTGACGAGCTCTGTCGTCATGACTTTCGCAAGCGGTAGATTGCGGTTTTTTTCAAAATCGACGTCGCGGTTTGCGACAATACCGACAACTTTTGTCATGAGTGTACCGTCTTCGGTGATCGGTACACCGTGAAAGCCGTAACGCTCGGCGATATTATCAATGTCGGCGATCGTGTGTCGCGGTGATAACACGATTGGGTCGGTGATAAAACCATTCTCGTAACGCTTCACACGTTCTACCTGCGCCGACTGTTCTTCGATGCTGAAGTTACTGTGTATGATACCGATGCCGCCCAAAAGCGCCATGGTGATCGCCATCTGACTTTCGGTGACAGTATCCATCGGCGAGCTGATGAGCGGTAGTTTGGTTTTCACATTGCGCGTGATGCGGGTTTCGAGACTGACGTCTTGAGGGGCGAAGTCGATATAACCTGGAAGAATCAGAAAGTCTTTGTAGGTAATGCCCTGGTCTTTTTCAAAGACCTGCGCTGCTGAAAAACCGTCGAGATTGGATTTAGAGGAAGATTTGGGAGAAGAGCTGCGTGCCATGTGATAGTTTAAGGAAAAAATTCATGCGGTCAAGTTTTATTAAGAACGCATTTTGAGACGCGCTGGCAGGCGGCGGATGATCCACTGCGGCGAACTAATATCAGCGAAATCAAGTGAATTGTGAATTCCGGACGCGTGGATTCGCGAACGTAGAAACAATACTGCAAAAGCAATAATTCGCTTGTCGTATTATGTCGCATCAGCCTGATGTGACATAATATGTCAGCGGAGCAAAGCATCGAAACGGCGATAAATACGCCGCGGCCCGAATATGTTCCGGCAACGTCTGCTGGTAAGAGCAAACACCAGACGATTCAATATCTGCGCCCCACGCTCTCACGCAACGAACTCAAGTCGGTGCTCGAGTCGCTCGTTCTCGAAGAAGTCTCTTTCGGTCAGGGTGTACTGAATTTCGAAAAAACTTTCGCGCGCACTTTTGATTTTGGTCATGCCGCCGCCGTCGACTCTTATACATCCGCATTTCATCTGGCGCTGCTTGCATGCGATCTCGGCAAAGACGACGAGATTGTGATGCCTGTATCGGCGCCGTTGGCGTTACTCGACGCCACAAGTTATAACAGTGCGCGCCCTGTGCTGGTCGATCTCGCTAAAGATTCGTTTCACCCCGACATCGATGCGATTCTCGGCGCCGTAACCGAAAAGACCAAAGTTATTTTTCTTCCTTATGTTTTCGGTTCTTATAAAGATTACCGTGCGCTCTATGAAAAGCTCGAGCAAGCGGGTCTGCGTAAGCCCAAAGAGCGTATGGTGCGCGTGATCGAAGATATTTCGCATGTCGTTGGTCACGAGTTTGGCGGGCGGCAGGCAGGCAGCGAGGCCGATATTGCCATCGCGGGTCTCAACGAAGATCATCTGATGACTATCGGTAAGGGCGGCGTTGTCTTAACCGATTCGAATAACCTGTTTGCGGTTATCAAAGATTTGCGCGTACAGGGTGGTAACCGCCCGTATCGTATGCGTTTCGACTATGCGATCACCGACTATCAGGCGGCGATGGGCCTTGAGCAGTTGGGTAATCTTTCGGCGATCATCGAGCGCCGCCGCCGTATGGGCGTGCTCTATAACGAAGCCATCGATAAGAGTCGTCTCAAATCATATTTTATGATTCCCGATGCCGATGTCTGTGGTTCTTTCCCGGTGATCGGTGATGCGGATATCGCGCACATCCAAAGATATTTTTCGTCGTTGCAGATTGAAACCCGCCGTGTATTTCCGAATGGGCCGCTGCATCAGGTCATGGGACTGAATCCGCTGGATTTCCCCAACGCTGAAAGACTCTATCAGCGCGGCGTGTTGCTGCCATTGTACCCGATGCTCAATAAAGCTGCGGTTGAAAAAATTACAGCGGCAATCCGCGGTTTCTATTAGTGCGTGCGTTCGCCGCACTGATGCGACAATAATTTTTCATGTTATGTCGGATTTTCATCCGGCAAGACAATCGATTTGTGGAATGTTGTGTATAACTTTCGCAAAAGAAGAGACATATTTTTAAATTTTTTTTTCGTTTCTGGTTGTTTTTTCTGATTTCGTCTTTACGTTGCGTTCGGCCTACCGGAATCTCATCCGCTCGATGGTTGTCGAGCGTAGCCGAGACATGGACAAGCAGCAGAAATTTTTTCAGTGCCCCGAATGCTCTGCCATCGTTGAGCGCGTTTTTCAGAACGGCATTTGCCGCAATTGCCTGAATAAAAAGCTGCAGGCCGTGCGCATTGTGATCGACAAGAACCATGCCCTCAAAGTCGCCAAGCTGGCGACAGTATGATTTGCGTCGCGCCGCGGCTTATTGTCAGCGATAAGTCTCTGGCTTTGCTGGTATGGTAAGCGCACACTCTTACACCGTCATTCTTGATCGCGATAAGACCATTAACGACGATCCCGGCTACCTCAATGATCCTGCAAAAGTCGCCCTGTTACCCCGGGCAGCCGAGGGTATTCGCTTGCTCAATCAATTTGGCATACGGGTGTTTGTAGCGAGCAACCAGGCCGGCGTAGCTAAAGGATTAATCACTCCGGAACAGTTGGCGGCCGTAAACGAACGCATTGTCGAACTGCTGGCGAAAGAAGGCGCGCGCGTCGAAAAAATTTACGTCTGTATACACGGCGATGCCGACAATTGCGATTGCCGTAAGCCTAAGCCGGGGTTAATCCGGCAGATTATCGCCGAGCAAAAAATCGACCCGTTGAAAACTTTCGTCGCCGGTGATCGCGCGCGCGATCTTGAATGCGCCATAGATTTTAAGATTCGGGGCATTCTTGTGGGCGACGATGAAAAGCACGAACCGGCAAACATGGTGCTGCGCGCAGCAAATCTGTTCGAGGTGGCTTCGTATGTTCTCGAGGCTGTTTTTGAAGAAGAATCGCACCGCAAGGTGCACGCCTCTGCCACGGCCTTCGCGCCCGAACTTGAAAAGACCCGCGCTTCTGGTAAGAAAGTCGTTTTTACGAATGGCTGTTTTGATCTCGTGCATAGCGGCCATGTACAGTTATTGGCGCAGGCGCGCGCGCTCGGCGATTATCTCGTGCTGGGGTTAAATTCCGACCGTAGTGTGAAGGCTCTCAAGGGGCCGTCGCGTCCGGTGAATAACGAGACCGACCGTGCACGCATTTTAGCGCAACTACCGTATATCGACGCAGTCGTGATTTTCGACGAAGACACCCCGATCGAGTTGATGAAAAAAATTCAGCCGGATATCCAGGTGAAAGGCGGCGATTATATCAAAGAAAAATTACCCGAATACGCCGTGATGCGAGAGCTGGGTAAAGAGATTGTAATTTTACCTTTTCGCAAGGGTTATTCGACGACCGGTATTCTTGCCCGCAGCGGTTCTAAATAACTTCGTCTACGGTAGCTTTGAGCTCGCCCTTTGCGAGACGAACTCGGACCTTGTCGCCCGGCTTGATTCTTTTTGCATCCGTGACAATTTTATCCCCGTCATAAACCACAGAATAACCGCGCGATAGTGTCGCAAGCGGCGAATAGGCGTCGAACCGCCCGCCGGTGCTTTCAAATTCGGCGCGCGTCAGCTTCAGCTTTTGCGCGATCAGCACATCGAGCGGCGTGAGGCGATTCAATGCGTTGGCGCTGCTCGCCACGATATTGCGGAATGTAAAACGCAATTTCGATTCGAGTTCGTCGAGAAAGTGCGCCTGGTCTTTGACAAGCACATAAGGTTTTTCCCAAAACTCTTTTTCTGAAGAGCGCAGAAATCTCTCGCGCAGTGTGCTTAATCTGCCTTCGACGGTTGCCGTGCTGCGTTTCGCAAAACCCTGCACCTTAAATGTCAACTCTTCAATCACGGGAAAAACAGCGCGCGCCGCGTCGGTCGGTGTCGCGGCCGCATAATCGGCAACATCATCGGATATGGGGTGATCAATCTGGTGCCCAACGGCCGAAACGACAGGAATGCGGCAGGTCGCGATGGTGCGACAGACATTTTCATCGTTGAATGCCATGAGATCTTCGGCAGAGCCGCCGCCGCGACCGACGATAACGACTTCGCATTTCCATTCGTTTTTTTGTATTTCTTTGAGCGCTGCGACGATCGAAGCCGCGGCGGCTTCACCTTGAACCTGCGCGGGCGCGAGCACAATCTCTGCGTTGGGGTAGCGCTCTTGCACTTGTTTCAGCATGTCGCGGTAGGCGGCGGTCCCGGCACCCGTGACGATGCCTACGCGCTTCGGTAAAAGAGGAATCTCACGCCGTGTCTCAGGGGTCTTGATCAATCCGTCTTTGAGTAATCGTTCGCGTATCTGCTGCAGCTTTGCAAGAATATCGCCTGCACCGACTTTTTGCACGCGGCGCACTGTGAGGCTGTAGGTCGACTGGGGGGCATAAATGCCCATCGAGCCGAAAAGTTCGACCTCGAGCCCGGCCTTGAGTTCAAAGTCGAGCGGTGTCTGTGCGAAACGAAAGTAGGTGCAGCGGATCGTGCTGCGGGGATTCGCTGCTTTCTGGCTCATGTCTGAAAGCGTCATGTAGATATGGCCCGAAGAGGCATGTTTCTGGTACGAGGTGATTTCGCCGCGAATCCAGACATCCTGCAGTTCGGGT
>JAFLED010000226.1 GCA_017302045.1 Spirochaetota bacterium | reverse complement strand
CGTCGCGGTTTTCGAAATAATTTTCGATGTAACCTGCGGGTCTGGAAACAAAGGCTTCGATCTGTTCGACACCGGCGCCGAGTTTGCCGTATTTTCTGAGAATCTTATTAAATTCGACGCGGCCGGCCTCGGTCTTGGTTTTGTCGAGCAGGGCCTTCGCGCGCGCCGCGATGTCGTACATGACTTCGAACTCCCACACTCCCTTGTAGCGTGCGCCCTCGCGGAATTTGTCGAGGTAAACACCGAGGCGGCGGTCGAATTTATCGCCGTACAGCGTGTGCGGAATCAGGTCGCGGCCGCCATGGCCAGGGTCAAAAACCACGCGGTATGAGAACACCGGCGCGGTCAGGGTAATGAAAAAACAAAGAAAGCTACGCAGCAGCACAGCGGTTTAAACGCAGATTTAGGCGCGGCGGTAAATCGTATTTGGATTGCTCGGCTGCGCGGCCCGGCTAAGCTGTGCGGGCATGCTGCCGCGGCTGGTAATCTTTATTTTTATACTCGGTAGCGCGGCCGGCGCGTCGGCTCAACCTTGTCTCGATCTCGCGCATGACCTCAGCTTTGCAGGGCATCTGCTCGAATACCGTGAAAAGAAAACCGCGCAGCCGCTGGCCGAGGCCGTTTTTGCAGCAGATGCGGCATTTTTGCCGGTACCCGATGCTTTTGCGAGCTTCGGTTATACCAGCCATAATTTTATTTTACGGTTTCGCGTTTGCCCGCCGGCGCAACGTAATAAAGTCTTCGTCCGCATCGATGGCCTCTACCCGCAGGCCGAGGCTTTTTTTCTGCCCGATAGCTGCCCTGGCATGCGCGCTTGCGCAGGCGAGACGGGTAAAAGAATAGAACAGGATCGCAATGCGCTTTTTGTTTTCGACGCAGTGACGTCACCGGGTCGTATCTACCTCGATGCCGTGCCGCCCGGTTCTCGCCGCTACCCTGTATTCGCGGCGACAGCGGAAAATTTTTTCAGCGCCGAGAAGAAGTATCTATGGGCGACGGGGTTATTTTTTGGTGCATTGTTGACTATCTTTGTCTATAATCTTGCGCTTTACCTGGGGCTCAAAGAAAAGATTAACCTGTTTTATTCCGCTTACCTTTTGCTTTTTATGACGCTCTTTCTGACACTCGAGAGAATACCCGAGGCCTTCGCGGGCCATTCGGGGAATCTGGCATATCTCTTCTTTCGTTCTGCGCTTTTTCCCGCGATGTTAATTCCCTTTGCTTTATTTAACCGTGAATTTCTCTCGAGCGTCGCGGGCCGGTACCAGAATCTATCATGGCATATTCTCATCGCCGCCGATGTTATGCTTTTTGCCCTGAACTTTGTGGTTGATTATCGGCGCATGATGCCGCTCAATATCGTCATGAGCATGGTACACTGCACCCTTGCTTTGCTCTTTATTGTGCGTGCTATAGCGCTGGGATTCAGACCCGCCTGGCTTATGTTTCTCGGTTGGTTGTTTTTTCTCGGTTCGTCGATTCTGAGTTCATTTCATATGCTTGGCAAGTTTTCGGTTACCTATAATGACTATATGACGCATATGATGAAATTCGGGTCTTTGGCGGAGAACCTGCTGTTCACCATTGCCCTCGGCGTACGCGTGCGTTTCTACAAAAGCCGCGCAGAAAGTTTTGCCGCCGAGCTGGCAGCGGAGCGCGAGGCGCTGGCGCGCGATCTGCATGATGTTTTGGGTTCCGAATTCGGGCAAATACAACTGAAACTCACGCGTACAGACGTACCCGCAGATATCGCCGCGTGGCTCGGCCGTAAGTCGCGCGGCCTTGGCAATCGTTTACGTGATATTATTTTTCTTCTGCGGCGAGACCTGACACAAAAGGCGATCCGCGACGAGCTGGATGCTTTGCTGAGTATGCTCGGCGAAATCGATGGTTTCCATTTTTCGTATAAAGTCGATGACCGTATTAACGACATCAGCGCATTTCTGCTGCTCGACGCGTTACGCATCATCCAGGAGTGGAGCGGTAATTGTATGCGCCATGGCAAACCCTCGCGTATGGATATCCGTCTGCAAAAACGCCCTTATGGCTTGCGGTTGGCAATCATGAGCGACGGTACCCCATTCCGCTGGAGCGGTGAACGTTATGGTCTCGGCGAGGGGCTTGCGGGTATTCGCATGCGCGCGGTGCAACGCACAGGCTTCGCGCGCGCGCGTCCTCTTCACGGGGTAAATATTTTTCTCGCCACGCTAAAGACGCTTCGCTAACCAGAGCGCAGTGATGCAAAAAGGCCGCGGTCGCTTCGTTTTGAAAATCTTCGGTGCGCTCTTGCTTATCTCTGCCGCTGCGCTTTACTGGTTCGGCAGACCGAAAAACGATCAAACCGCCGCGGCGCAAGGCGAAGAAGTCTATGCCTCGCATGACTGTACCGACTGCCATCTTTCGGCGCCTGTACTGGCGCAAAAACGGCTGAAGAAAGAACCAGGATTAATACGCATGCGGCGGAACTTCGACGAGCTTTTGCAGTTTCTCGGCACCGATAAACGCCATGCCTCCTTTGTGATGATAGGGGCCGAAGATCGCAGGGCGCTTGTCGATTACCTGCGTACCCTTTTGCCCGCGGAATAATTTCCGAAAAAACGGGAACCTTTTCGCCCTTGGGGGTTTATACTATCAGAGCCCTGTCAAAGGAGAATGTCATGAAGAGTGCAGTAGTTCCATGGTTTGCTTTCGCTCTCGCACTGGTGAGCGTTGCCGCGGCCGAGAGACCGCACGGTGCCGAAGAAGGCCCCGGGCATCAGCGCCGGGGTGATCCCAAAAAGCATTTCGCGCATCTGGTGAAAGAACTCAAGCTGAGCAAAGACCAGCAAGATAAAGCAAAGGCGTTGCGCGAGATGCGCGACTCCCTGATTCAGGCGCAGCGTGAAAAAATGCGGCCGCTGCACGAAGAGCTGCGGCAATTACTTGAAGCCGAAAAGGTCGATCTCGTTGCCGTGCGCCAACAGCTTGAGACCATAGGCAAGGCGCAGATTGAAATGCGGATGCAGGATATTCAGGGGCGCCTGGAGTTCGAAGCACTGCTCACACCCGAGCAGAAGAAAAAATTACGCGCAATGCATAAGAAAAAACCAGAACCGCCGCGGGAGGGTAAACCACCGGTCGACGACCACGATACGAAATGACCCCGGCGCAATACCACCGGAGCGAGATCGAGCGGCGCCTGCGCGATACGGAATTTCCCCGGCGCACCGCGGCCGCGGTACTGCAGCGTGTCTATAACCGGCGTGTGTTTGCTGCGCCGTTGTGGGCCGCTGCAGCCGCGATCGTCTTTGTCGCCGGGGTACATTGGTTCGTCTCTGAAAAAAACGTGGCGCCCCTTTCGGGGCTCAGCGAAGGTTCTGCGCGTGCGGTATTGCAGCAGGCCGAAAGCGCCTGGCAAGATACCGACCAGATCATCAATGCTTCTTTCGTAATTCGTTAAAGCTGAATTTTTTTCACCGCGCGCAGCATAAAAAGCCGCGGCAGCGCGCGTTCAAAATCCAGGCGCAGAGCACGGCCGCTTTGAATGTGTGCGGTAATTTTTCTCAGAAAAGCATCTCCGGTTTTTTTTTCTGCGTCGATGAGACTCAGGCAGCCGCCGGGTTTGAGTACACGCGTCGCTTCGTCGAGCGCCACGAGGGGGTCGGGTATCTGCGAAAGTGCCATGCGCAACACCACAGCGTCGACGCTCGCGGCCGCGATCGGCAGGTTCTGCGCATCGGCTGTTACCACTTCGATGTTGGTTTTGTCCCGGGCCGCCGCCGCTGCGCGGCTGCTGTGCTGGCGGTCGAGTTCGATGCCGGTCACGCGGTCGTATGAAAGCGAAAGCGCTTCGAAAAAATCTCCCTCGCCGCAGCCGATGTCGAGCACAGTGCCCCGGCGACCCGCGGCGACATGCGCAAAAATATCGGAGTAGGGCAAGTCGGGCTGTTCGAGGCGCCACGCGGCGAAGGTATCTTCGCTGCGCGCGGCGAGTACGTTTCTCAGCTTCGTTGCATCGTTTTTCGTTTCGGGTATTTCGGCGCCCAGTTCGGCGATGCTTTCGAGCAGCTTTTGCGTGCGTTCGCCGGCCAGTTCACGCGCGTCGAGTCCATAATAAGTGTGTTGCCCGGTTTTTTCCGCCGAGAGTAATCCTAAATCGCGCAATGCCTTGATGTGGTGGCTGGTATTCGATTGCGAGAGATCGAGAATTTCAGAAAGTTCAGAAACAGTCAGCGGCGATTTTTTGAGCAATAAATAAATGCGAATGCGAACGGGCTCGACCAGCGCTTTAAAGAGCGGCAGAGCCTGGATCATGCTTCGCCGCCTTAGTAGTGGTAGGTGATTTGCAGGCCCGCAAACCGGTTATGCGCGAGTACCTGCACAGAGAACGGCAAGAACGCCCCGAGACGGTAAGCGCCCATCGAGATCAGCATCGAAGCGAGCCCGGCACCGAACGGATCGAAGCCGTTGGTAAAATAAACCTTCGAGCTCACCCAGAAAAGCGCGAGGTCGCCAAACAACATACCCACGAAAGGCAGAAAGATCGATTTGTTTTTAATCATCGAGTTCGAATTGATATACCAATAACCGATGGCTGGCGAGAGCATGGTTGCGCCGAATGTCATGAGCAGAGACTTTTCGCCGTACTTTTGTTCGAATGGCCCCTGGCCGGTTTCTTGGGCGATGAGATCGATAAACGCATACCCTTGCCTGCCGCGCGAATCTGCGCGTATGATCGCCTTATCGGGTATCGTGGAGACGAAGACGTCGAGCGATACAATCGAATAGAACGGTGTTTTGCAGCGCCAGTGTGCACCGAGCGTAATATCTTGTTCTGTACATTCGGTATTGAGGCGCTTTAACGCGCGGCGGGCAACTTCGGTCGCCTGATCCGCGGTTTTACCCGGCAGGTCGAGTGAGGCTCCCAGACCCCAGATTCCGGGGGCCAGTAAAAAAGCGCCGGAAAGGGCGATCAAAAAGCCTTTGAACATGGGGTTATCCCCCGAATCGGAAACACTGCGTCAAAGCTAACCTCGATCTTTGGCCTCGGTTGACGACGTGATTCGGCTGCCTGCTCTGGAGGCATGAGCCCCGAGCTCCTCGAAATTCTCGTTTGCCCCCGTTCTAAAAAGAAGCTGACGCTTGCCGATACCGCCACGTTAGCTAGGGTGAATGCCCTGATTCAGGCGGGCAAGTGCCGCGAAATCTCCGGCGCTGAAATCAGCGAAACTGCGCGTGAGGGGTTGTTACAGAAAGAAACCGGTGTTTTTTATTTCATCCGCGAAGGTATTCCCGTGCTGATCTACGAGAATGCGCTCGAGCTGAAGTAGGTTTTTCTGCTGCTCAAGGCAATGCCGCATCACCCGAACACCCCCGATTTTTCGCGCATCGACTCGCCAGCAGCGCTCAAGAAGCTTGCTGTCGCCGACCTGCCGGCGTTTTGTACATACCTGCGTGGCTTTATTCTCGAAAGCGTGGCGGCGAGTGGGGGGCATCTATCATCGAATTTGGGCTCGGTCGAGCTGACCGTCGCGCTGCACTATGTATTTAACTCGCCCGAAGATCGTTTCTGCTGGGATGTGGGGCACCAGTGTTACGCGCATAAGATTCTGACGGGCCGCAAGAGCGAGTTGCACACCATACGCAAGACGGGCGGCCTGTCGGGTTTTCCCAAACGTTCTGAATCAGAGCACGATCTTTATAACACCGGTCACGCGGGTACCGCGATTTCGCAGGCGATGGGCGAAGCAGTGGGATTTCAACTTGCGGGTAAACAAGCTTCGGGGCAGCGCACGGCTGTCGCCATCGTCGGCGACGCCTCGATCGTCACCGGTATGGCATTCGAGGCCATGAACCACGCGGGTTTCGCGCGCACGCCGATGCTGGCGATTCTGAACGACAACGAGATGAGTATCTCGAAAAACGTGGGGGCGATCAGCTACCACCTGACGCAACTTATCAACACGAGTTTCTACAAGAGCAGCAAGCGCGGATTTATTTCACTCGTTGCTAAAATTCCGCTGATCGGCAAGGTCATCAACCGTCTCGCTAAACGTTTTCGCATGTCGATGAAATCGCTGGCGATCGACCACCAGTTTTTCGGCGAGCTGGGTTTTCGCTATCTGGGGCCGATCA
>JAFLED010000225.1 GCA_017302045.1 Spirochaetota bacterium | reverse complement strand
GGCATTCGCGAGTTCTGAACCGCCCGCGGCGCTGGATGAAGCCCAGATGCGGCGGATGTTGTAAGCCGTGGCCGATTTATCGATAAAGTATTCTGAAGCATAGCACCCTGCGCTGTGGCAGATGATTGTGCACCAGTTGGAACCTTTGCATTTCGCTTCGAGCACCTGATAGAGTTTCGACTGCGCGCGGCATGAGCCCCATGTGCGCGGATCGGTGGCGCCGTCATAACCGACATAATATTTCGATGCGGCTGTGGTGATGCTCTTCGAAGAGCCCCAGTAGTTGTTCACGTCGGTTGTATAACCGCCTGAACTGTCGCAGTGACTGCCCGAACGTCCGTGGACAAAGACCACCGATTCTTCGGCCATCAGGGCCGATACTGTCGCGAGTGCCAGGAAGATTCCTGTTTTTTTCATGTGCTTCGTGCTTACTCCTTCACGCAAATTTTTGCAAACTTTGAATTCTGCCTGAAAACTAATCAGGCAGTTGTAGTATAACGCTGCCGCTAAATGGGGAACGCCAAAAAAAGGGTGAACGAATGTGCGTTAACCACTAATTTTATGACAAATGTGTCACAAAATTCGCATGGCTCGATGCCTCAGAAAGCACCCGCAGCACACAAGCACGGTTACAAGACGGATACGGCAAGCTGTGCCGGGACACGTCCCGCTAGCGGAACTTCTTTCCCTTCTATGCGCGAGACAACCTGTGCTATTTTCACGGCATGGCGTATGGATAAACCTGCGGCAACGCAGTTACTCGCCGAAGTTTTTTCGGCGGATCCCCTGTTTGCGCATTTATTTCAACCCGATACCGGTCTGCGCAAAATGCGGCTCGTGATGCGTTTTCTGCTCGAAATGGCGCTGCGGCACGGCGAGGTTGTCACCCAAAGCGGCGACGCACTGCTCGCTTATTATGCGCCGGGCAGGTTTCCGGTTTCATTGTGGCGGCTGTTGCCGCTGTTTATCAGACTGATTCCCGGGTTTATCGCCGCTGGCCTGCCCGTGCGCCGCATCTGGCGCAGCCTCTCGCTGCTCGGCTATCTGGAGAAAAAGCATCCCGCTCAGCCGCATTGGTATATTTCGATGATTGTGGTGAGCGATCGCGCGCGGGCAGGGCCTCGGCAGTAAACTGATCGCGCCTCTGCTCGCAGAGGCAGACGCGCGCGGCGAGATGGTTTATCTCGAAAGTTCGAACCCGCAGAATCACAATTTCTACCGCCGCCATGGCTTTGAAATTGCCGAAGAATACCGCCACTCGGCTGAGATGCCCGCGGTGTGGCGCCTGCAGCGAAACCCTTTGACAAAAAGCAAAAACGGAGCGGATTTATATCCGCATGCGTGAACTAATCGTTAAAATAAACGCGCGCCATCTCATAGTCTTCGATGATGGTGAAGAATGACTTGAGTTTGGTGACTTCAAAAATATGTTTCACGATGGGCCGCGGCTCGGTGAAAACCACGCGCGCGTCTTCATGCTTGCGGATCGCGAGAATAAAATTCACCAGCGCACCGATGCCCGACGAATCGATGGTTTCAAGTTCTTCGATATCGACGATAACACGCAATTTTTCTTTGGCGAGCAGAGGTTCTAGCTGTGCACGCGCCTCTTTGGCCGTGAACAGGTTCAGAATCCCGCTGATAAAAACTACGCTGTAACCCTCGGCGGGGCGTTCGTCGATCAGTATTTTGCAGCGGTCCATCGGTGCGTTACTTTACAGAAACCTTATAGGGCGTGAAATTCTTTCTGCATGCGTTCACGCTCAGCTGCGGTTGGCAGGTAGCCGCGTCCGCCTTCGAGATTATCCTTTAGGTGTAGAAGTTTGCGCGTCGCGGGAATCGCAAACTGCACCTGCGGGCTCGAGAAGATGAATTTAAGAAAATACTGCGCCCAGGTCAGAATACCTCTCTCGCGCGCCCAAGCCGGCACCTCTTTATCGCGCACGCGGCGAAAGAGTGCCCCCTGCGCGAAAGGCTCATTCGCAATCACGGCAATACCGCGCTCGGCGGCGGCACCTAAGAGACGAGCCTCGGCCGTCGTTTCACCGAGCGAATACGGTATCTGCAGAAAGTCGAGTTTTTCGGCGCGCAGTATCTTTTCGAGTTCGGGAAAAGCCGACGTCATATAATGCGTGAGGCCAATGTATTTGTAAATCCCCCTTTCTTTGCCTTCGCGCAGCGCTTTGAGCTGCGTGCGCCAGTCGACGAGGTTATGGATCTGCATCAGTTCCAGTTTCTTGCGGCCGAGCTTCGCAAGACTCTGCGCCATCTGGCCCAGGCCCGCTTCACGGCCAGAGATCCAAACCTTGGTGGCCATGAAGAGCTTGCTATGGATACCCAGCTCGGTTGAAACCGCCCCGGTCACCGCTTCGGCATTGCCATACATCGGCGACGAATCGACGAGCCGCCCGCCTGCCGCAAAAAACGCATGCAAAACTTCTTTAACCTGTAGGATTTCCCCTGAATTACCGCCAACGTCGAAGGTCGCATAAGTGCCGAGGCCCAACCGGGGCAATGCCTCACCTGTCGATGGTATTAATGCTGTAAACAAGGTGTTCTCCGAATTTGTGGATTTTGCCCATAACTTACCTCTATCTAGCCGCGGGCTAAAGCCCGTTGCGAGAAAAGCGAGCGTTTTAAGGCTTTTTTCCAGAAAAGCCCGGCGGTTGATTTTTTGCATTTTTTTGCAACCCAACTGCAATGGGGTGCATCCGACGTATATGGAAAAAACACAAGACACCATAAACTTTTCGAAAGAAGAGAAGACTACAGGCCGTTCGAAACTGGGCTCCTGGTTCAGCGGAGACAAAATGTTCATTTTGATGCACTTTATACCGCTGGCTGCGATCTACACAGGTGTTACCTGGAAAGCCGTCTGGCTGGGTGTCGCGCTCTACTGGATTCGCATGTTCTTTGTAACCGCGGGTTACCACCGTTACTTCTCGCACAAGTCATTCGAAACCAGCCGCTTTTTCCAGTTTATTCTGGCATTCGGCGCGCAAACAACGGGTCAAAAAGGCGTGCTCTGGTGGGCAGGCCATCATCGCGACCACCATAAGTACAGCGATACCGACAAAGACGTGCACTCGCTCAAAGTACATGGCTTCTACACCTCGCACATCGGCTGGATCTTCGACAAGAACAACAAGCGTGTGCCGCTCGAGAATATCCAGGATTTCGCGAAATACCCTGAAATACGCTTCATCTCAAAACACGACTGGATCGCTCCGTGGACGCTGGGTGTGTTCTCTTACCTGTTCGCCGGCTGGCCAGGCCTCTGGATCGGCTTCTTTGCGAGCACGCTTCTGACCTATCACTCGACCTTCACGATCAACTCACTGACACACAAGTGGGGCAAGCAGCGCTATGAAACCGGCGAAGAATCGCGCAACCACTGGTTGCTCGCTCTCACGACCATGGGCGAAGGCTGGCACAATAACCACCACTATTACCAGGCATCTGCACGCATGGGCTTTTACTGGTGGGAAGTTGACCTGACATACTATGTGCTCCGCTTCTTAAGCCTCTTTGGTATCGTCTGGAATCTCAAGGGAGTGCCGAAGGCGGTGCGGATGAAAACGATCCGTGCACAGGAGGTGCAGGGGTTGACGCAGCCAGGGATGGCGGTAGCGGAAACCTTGGCACAGAAGGCAGCCGAGGCAGCAAAAGCCCGTATGACCGATGCCCCTCTCAAAGGCTTTCCTTTGGCAACCGACCATTAATCGGCATTACAAATACTGCATAAAAAAACGCCCTGCGGGGCGTTTTTTTTTGCGGTGGGATATCCCCTGCCCCGGCTAAGCCGCCGAAGCCTTGATACTCTGTTCGACCGTTGCGGCGATTTCTGTCACCAGGCGCTCGTCGTCGATGTCGTCGGGATGAAAACCCGGTCGAAAATAACTGAAGAACGCCTTCACGAACTGGCGTGTCAGCCCATTCTCTGACGAGACATCGGCATAGGCATCGCGTACCAGCGCGACCAGGTCGACATCTTTTTCCTGCGCAAGCAGGTAGATGAAGCCGAGGCCAACCCATGCCGGCATCATCACCGCCAGAAAAGCGATGCCGCCGACCCGCAGCAGGTAGTTATCGTCGACGGCACGCAGTACGTCGAACGCGACATGTTTGTGCTCGATCTCTTCGATCGCATGCCAGTAAATAAGGTTGCGCAGCGATTCAGAGCGGATGTTCTTCACGCGCGGGTCGGTGAGCGCCTTATGCGCCCATGTCGCGGTGTAGTGCTCCGCGGCGGCGGTCACCGAGAGCGAAATCTTGTTTGAAAACAGCCAGTTCGTAAAAGGCTCGATCACGTCATAGTTCAGCCAGCGATGAAATTTGAGGTACATCTGGATATCTGCGCGGCCGCCGATAATCGTGTCGTTATAGAATTCATGCACGCGACCGTGCTGCACTTCTTGCCCGATGAACGCCTTGATGTCGGCAAGCAGTTGCGGGTCGGTGATGCGGTCTTTAAAAGCGTTCACGCTGCGGATAAAAAAGCGTTCACCGTCGGGAAAAACAAGGCTCAATGCATGAAAAAGTGTGCGGTCGAAGAGACTGGTATCTCCTGCGCCTGGTACGTCCTCAAAATTCCATTTGGGTGCGCGCACCTTGAGTTTCTTGCCCGCGTGCGGGCGGGCAGCTGCGAGTTGACTTTCTGAAAACATGGTACTCCTTAATGGCCGAAGCCATTGGGGATAAAAAGACCTTTTTATATTCAGTGCGTCAACTAAAAATGAACGATCGTTCGACTTTACTCGAAGATAAATCCGCTGCGAGGGGTACAAACACCGCACGCCGAGAACGATTCTCAACTGTATTTTGCGGAACGCGTTACGGCTCTTTTGTCTTTACACACGCCCTAAAATCTCCGATTATACTGCATGGAATTCGTTCAAGTCGCGATCTATGCTGTCGCGTTCGTCGTTGCATTCGGCTACGCCGGTTACGCCGTCATGAAATACTGGAAGCTCGCCCGCCTCGGCCAGCCACAGGAAATCAAGTCGAGCTTCGGCGCCAAAGTCAAGAGCATGATCGTCAACGTGCTTTTGCAAAAGAAACTGATGAAAAAACCTGTGCGCGGTATTTTTCATATCTTCATCTTCTACGGCTTTCTTGTTTACGGCGGCCATACGACGAGCCAGCTCATCGGTGGCTTTTTCGGTCCATTCCAGATGCCTCTCGTCGGAACGACAGGTTATGAATTTTCGATTCCCGAGCTTATCGGTAAGGTAATCCCCCATTTTGCTTTTATCTATGACTATGCACTCGATGTGTTCTCTCTTTTAGTACTCTCGGGCCTCGCGTTCTTCGCGCTACGCCGCTGGGTTTACCGCGCTTACGAACTCGACCGCCCTTCTGGACAGTCGATGATCGTGATCGGCATGATCTCGACGCTGATGATCTCCACTCTGGTCGCCGAGGGTGCGCATGTGATACGCGACGCGCACTTTCATGTTTCACCGATTCGCCTCGCGGTGGCAAAGATGCTCACCGCATGGGGTATCACCTCAGCCAACGCGGGCTACTGGTATATCGGCGGCTGGTGGACGCACATCATGACGGTTTTTGCCTTTATGGCATTCGTGCCGAACTCAAAACACGCTCACCTGATCTGGGCGCCTGTCAACTTCTGGTTTGAAAAAGAAACACCGAAAGGCCAGCTCTCTTACCTCGATACCGAAAACGCCAAAGTCTGGGGCGCCGCCAATGTACAGGATTTCACCTGGAAAGACCATCTCAATGGCTTGAGCTGCATCGAGTGCGGTCGTTGCACGATCGAGTGTCCTGCAAACCGCACTGGTAAAGTACTGAATCCCAAAAACATCATGGGCGACCTTAAACATGCGCTCATGGAGCAGATGAATAAAGTTCAGGCTGCGAAAAAAGCCGGCAAGACCGACGAAGAAATCACTGCCATGCCCGAGCTGCGCGTGATCGATAACTACACCTCGCAAGAAGCGCTCTGGGCCTGCACGACCTGCTATGCCTGCGTCGAAGCCTGCCCTGTCGGCAATAACCAGGTCGATGCTATTATCGGCATGCGCCGCGCGCTGGTTCTTTCTGAAGGTGCACTGCCAGGTGAACTGCAGACCGCACTCACCAACATGGAAAACCAGTCG
>JAFLED010000224.1:2821-6130 GCA_017302045.1 Spirochaetota bacterium | reverse complement strand
CAAAATGCGCTCGAAGATGCTCGCCGAAAACGGCTATTTTGCTTTTGCGATGGATATGTATGGCAAGGGTATTCGTGCCAAAGATCACAAAGAAGCCGGGGAACTCTCGGGCACCTACGGCAAAGACCGCAAGCTCATGCGCTCGCGTCTTGAGACCGCGCTGGCGTTTCTGAAGGCGCGCCCGGAAATTGATCCCGCTAAAATTGTCGTCATGGGTTATTGCTTCGGCGGTCTCGCAGCCATTGAGACCGGGCTGATGGGTGCCGATGTCAAAGGTATTGCCTCATTTCACGGTGCATTGGCTTTTCCGACGATTGCAGCCGACGCTAAGAATGTCAAGGCACCAGTGTTAATCCACCACGGTGGTGCCGATAAATTTATTCCTGCGAAAGATATTCAGACACTCAAGACCGAATTCGACAAAGCGAAGGTAAAGTACCAATTCATCGTCCATGACGGCGCGGTGCATGGGTTTACAAACAAATTCAACGATCCGATTCACAAAGAACACGGTATGGCATATGACGCGAAAGCCGATCTGGCTTCGTGGGCGAGCTTCTTATCGTTTCTCAGAACCTCCCTCAACTAAAAATAAAAAAGGCGGCAAATGCCGCCCTTTTCTAACTCTCGATCTGTATTAGCTTACGCCTTTTCGAGAATCAAGGCGCTGGCCGTTGTCTCCGTAGACAACGGCTGGCTGTTACGCTTTCTCGAGGATAAGCGCTCCGCCAACTCCCCCGCCAGCGCAGATAGAGCCCATGGCGTACTGAGCACCACCCTCGAGGTCGAGCAGCTGGTTGATCAACACACGAATACCTGTTGCGCCCAGCGGATGGCCGATCGCGAGTGTACCGCCGTTCGGGTTGACATCACCTTTTTCGAGGCGTGAGACGAGGTCATATTTGAATTCGTCACGCGCTACAACCATCGAACCCAGCGCGGTTGCTGCGAAGGCTTCGTGGATTTCATACTTATTGATGTCTTCCCACTTGAGGCCCGTGTTCTCGAGAGCTTGTTTCATCGCATACGCGATGCCAAGGCCCATGATCGCGGGATCAACACCCGCATAACCCCAGCCTTTGATCTTCGCAAGAATCGGTAGGCCGAGTTCTTTTGCTTTGGATTCGGTGGTCATGATGACCGCACCCGCGCCGTCGGATTGCGGGCAGGCATTGAAAAGCGTGACGACAGCTTTCATCGCTTCGTCGTATTTCTTGCCGATCCACTTTTCGAACTTGTCGTAGAGACCTTTGAGACCACCGGGCATTTTTTCGTAGATCACCGGTGATTTTGCGAAGCGCTCTGGCTTTTCGATAAAGCCGGTTTTACCCATGACGAATTCGTCTTTATCCAGAACTTCTTCTGGCTTCTCGCCGTATTTCACAGGCAAGAGGTACTTGTCATACTTGCCGGCAACGAGCGCGTCGTGTGCTTTTTTGTACGAGCCATGCGCATATTTGTCGAGCTCTTCGCGTGAGAGGCCGAGTTTCTGTGCAACGATCTCAGCGGTTGCGAACATCATCGCGTCGCGTATGGGGTCATTGAGGCCTTCAGCCACACCGTCGATGAGCTTGATGTCGGGCATGTTCGGCACTTCGGCCCAGTTTGCCTTCAGTTTATCGACATTCGCAGTCTTGCTGTTGTGTTTTGCACCGTCGAGGTAAATGGGGAAGTTCGACATCGACTCTTCGCCGACGACAACAACAACGTCATTTTCACCGGTGATGATACGGCGACCCGCTTCGAAGACGGCTTCGTAACCTGAAACGCAGTTGTTCGCGACTGTGATCGCGCTCGCGTTTAGGGGCAGGTCGTTTTTAACAGAGATCACGCGCGCGGCGTTCGGTGCTTTCGATGACTGGCCGATTTCGCCGGCGACGACGCCGTCGATTTTGCTCTTGTCGAGTTTAGCGCGTTTCAGCACTTCTTCAACCACCATAGAACCGAGTTCGAATGAGTGTTTGCCCGAGAGGGCTGAGCCGGCTTGCCCGACCGGAGTTCTGACTGCACCGGCGATGACGAGACGGTCGCCGTCGCGGTCGAATTTGATTTTTTTTGCCATAATTTCTCCTTTTAAAAAATAATATAGGGGGGCCTGCGGCCCCCTTATGACCCCCGCTTACTTGCCGAGGGCTGCTTTTAATTCTTCTTTCAGCGGTGGTAAAACGTTAAAGAGGTCATCCACCACGCCGTAAGTTGAAACCTTGAAGATCGGTGCATCGGGATCTTTGTTGATCGCAACGATGTACTTCGAAGAACCCATACCAGCCATGTGCTGAATCGCGCCCGAGATACCGACCGCAACGTAGAGGTTGGGTGATACTGTCTGACCTGTTTGGCCGATCTGCAGAGTGTGGTCGCACCAGCCAGCATCGACGACCGCGCGGGTTGCGCCCACGCCTGCGCCGAGAATGTCGGCGAGTTGTTCGATGAGCGGAAAGTTCTCAGGGCCCTTGATGCCACGGCCGCCGGAAACAACGATATCCGCTTCTGTCAGCGACACACGTGTACCGCCGGTCGCTTCGAATTTTACTTGTTTTGCCTTCGACGCACCTGCATCAACAGTGATATTTTCGACCTTACCAGCACCGGCCGCGTCAGCGATCGGGTGCGCGTTGGGACGAATTGTTACCACCTGCGGAGAAGCCTTGACCTTCAGCGAGACAAACGCCTTGCCTGAATAAACCGGCTTGCGGATTTTTACACGGTCGCCGTCCATAGAGATTTCGGTTGCGTCAGAGATCACGCCGGTGTTGAGCAGAGTCGCGATGCGCGATGAAATATCGCGGCCGATCCACGAGTGAGGCAGAATTACGATTTCATAACCCTTGCTCTTTACGACATCCGCGATTGCTTTTGCATACGCTTCGCCGTTGTATGTACCGGCTTCGCCGACATAAACCGTATCGGCACCGTGCTTTGCAACTTCGGGAGCTCCCGCTGCGGCGCCTGAACCGATGAGAATCGATGAGACCGTGCCGCCGAGTTTTTTCGCTACGCTGGTTGTTTCACGCGAAGCTTTTTTGAGGACTCCGCCTGCGATTTCGCCTACTGCTAATATCTTTGCCATTTTCGTGCTCCTTAGACTGCTTTGATTTCTTCGCGCAGCGCCTTCACGAGCGCTTTTGCTTTTTCTGCCGCGTCAGCGCCGTCGATCGTGCGACCTGCGGGGCGTGCCGGTGGCGGCTCAAAACCGATGACTTCGATTTTCGTTTCTGCCGCGATGTTTGCTGTTTTGCTTTCGATCGGCTTCTTCTTAGATGCCATGATGCCCTTGAGTGAAGGGTAGCGTGGTTCGTTGAGGCCTGC
>JAFLED010000224.1:0-2791 GCA_017302045.1 Spirochaetota bacterium | reverse complement strand
GGCTTCGCAGCCGTCGGCTTCGCATTCGATTGTGGCTTTGTCGCCAGCAACTTCAACTTTCTTCGCGAAAGACACGCAGCCCCAGCCTTTGAGTGTTGCGAGAATGAGAGGCACTTGTCCGTTGTCAGAGTCTGAGCCCTGGCGGCCGGCGAGTACAACTTTGTAGTCTGCGCCTTCGATCGCGCCGGCGATCGCCTTCGCGATACCGAATGAATCGAGCATCTGGTAACCGTCAACTTTCACATGAATTGCGGTATCGGCGCCCATCGCGAATGCAGAGCGCAGCGCGTTTTGCACAGAGTCGTCGCCGACTGCGAGTGCGGTAACGGTGCCGCCTGATTTCTCTTTCATACGAATCGCTTCTTCAAGCGCGATCTCATCATAAGGTGAGATTGTCCATTTGATGCCTGCCTCGGAAATTTTTCCCGCGGCGACGTTGATCTTTGCCTCGGTGTCGGGCACTTGTTTAATCAGAACCAGTGTGTTCATCCGTTACTCCTTTGTTTTATAAGTAGGATCTACCCCGTCGCGGTTGTAGATCCCCCTATTGCGCAATACTGTCCAGAACCTTGTCCAGACTCTTAATCGAGCGCCTGATGTTTCTCAGGTTCAGAGAATAATGCATCTCTTTACCGAGCTTTTCAGACTTTACCACTTTCGCTTCTTTTAGTACCTGCAGGTGGTGCGAGACGGTAGGGCGCCCCACGTTGAAATGAGCCGTCAAATCGTTCACGCACAGGCTGCCGTGCTTGCCTAAAAGTACGATGATACCCTGCCGGGTCTCATCGGAAAGCGCCCTCAAGACCTCTGTCTTGAAGAGATAAATGTTTTCTGCAGAAACGCTCTTGCGCCGTAAGGCTCCGGCCATGCGGGCCGTAGGCCGATGGCCGTTGCCGTTAAGCGCTCTGTCATTCTGCATCGCATTTGCTCAGGCATGCCATAAGTGGGATATCCCCTGCCTATGGCAACGCGTCGAAATTCATCGACGCGTTGCCAATTTTCGTGATTCAGACATATGGCAAAGGAAAATTGGGCTAAAGCGGCGCGTTAACCCCTGATGGCGCGCATTTTTCGCAGTGCGGCGGCGATTTTTTCGGCGTCGAGATGCGAAAAGCCGAAAAGCGCCGCTGCCTGTACCTCGCCGGCAAAGTACCGCGAGACATCCTGCCAGGCGATGCCAGCTGAAATAAAACCGTCTTTAAGAGAAGCAAATTCTTTAGGCGATTTTTTCCAGCGGGCATAGAGGCTTAAACCCGCAGCCGAAGGGGAAAAGTCGAAGCGGTCGCCGAGCTGCGCCATTAAACCGCCCAGCAACAGATCATGCCTTTCGCGGTAGATCTTGTTCATCCGTTTGATATGCCGCCGGTAATGCCCTGCCTGCATAAAGGCGGCCATAGCAACCTGGTCGGCAAAGGCAGGCGGCACCGAATCGTAAAGCTGGCGCGCGCGCAGAAAGGCATCCATGAGCGCATCGGGCAACAGGCAATAGCCGAGGCGCAGCGATGCGAACATGGTGCGCGAGAAAGAGCCGACATAGATCACGCGCTCGTCGCGGTCGATGAGCTTTAACGGCTGTGGGGCATTGGCAAGGCGCGAAAATTCGCTGTCGTATTCGTCTTCGACGATAAAGGCATTGTGCCGCCGCGCATAGTCGAGCAGCTCTACGCGGCGCGCATGCGACATGGTGATGCCCGTGGGAAACTGGCTTGCCGGCGTCACGACAACGAGTTTGCTTTTACGCCTCGGCGTCACCATGCCCTCGCTATCGACGTCTTGTGCCAGCGCCTCGGCGCC
Organism: Spirochaetota bacterium; assembly: GCA_017302045.1. GTDB lineage: Bacteria > Spirochaetota > Leptospiria > Turneriellales > Turneriellaceae > Turneriella. The sequence continues at coordinate 997 of JAFLED010000224.1, read as the reverse complement.
TGTCGCCCGTATCGCCGAGCGTATGCCGTGAAACCCCGGATTCTCAAATGCCGCGGCGTCTTTGTGATCGAGCAGCAGTTGTGTGATCAGAGTGATCGCCTGCATCGAGCCGTTGACGATTGCAATATTCTCGGCGCGCGCCGTGAGACCGCGCGAGAAACTGAGATGCGCAGCGATCATTTTTCTGAGCGGTAAAAAACCTGCAGCGGTTTGCTCTGTGTCCGAAGACAAAATACCGTAAGTGCGGCGCCCGGCTTTGACCGCATGCAGCCATGCGCGTTCAGGGAAAAACTCGTCGGCGAGCCTGCCTGTCGCAAAAAAAGGTGTTTCGGAGCGGGGCAGGTTCGCAGGCAACCTCTGAGCCCAGCGCGAAAACCTGACCTTTGCGGCAGAGGCGGGCGCCTTATTGTTCTCGACTGCGACCGCAACACGAATACCCGAGGCAGGGTGAATGCTGACCAAACCTTCGGCGGCAAGCATCGCGAGCGCCATGTTTACCGTACCGCGCGCGACGCCGATTTCCGATGCCATGGCGCGCGAACCGGGTAATTTTTCGCCTTGTTTGAAACGGCCCGCAAGAATCTGCCGGCGCAGTTCTTCAAAAATCGGCCGGGCTTTGTCGCGGCTGTGCTGAATGTCGGGGTTTAAACGCATGCTGCAGGTACCGGGGGATATCCCACTTTGGGCGATAAATTCAACTGGTACAGATAAATATATAAAATCTGGATTTTTAATATTCCGGTATAAAGGTGTATTTTGAGCCTGTTATGAACCCCGAAAATTTACTCCAACAGGCCCCGCTGCCGATGCGGCGCAGCGAACATGCCGAGACTGACTTTGCCGAGATCGAGGCGTTTCTCGCGCAGATGTCTTTCGGTTTTTTGGCTACGTCGAGCCCGATGCCTTATCCGAGCATTGTGCCGCTGAATTTCGTCTGGACAAATGGCGCCATCTACTTTCACTCGAGCCGCCTCGGGCAAAAAATCAAAGATCTGAA
>JAFLED010000223.1 GCA_017302045.1 Spirochaetota bacterium | reverse complement strand
ACCAGGGCAAACTTCTTGCGGGAGAAGAAACTGTGCTGCCGTGTACACCCGCCGGTATCACACTGATGCTGATGCAACTGGGCCTCGACCTGACGGGTAAACATGCGGTGGTTGTGGGGCGTTCCAATATCGTTGGTAAACCCATGGCGCAGCTGCTGCTCTCGGCGCTCAATATGACGGTAACAACCTGCCATTCAAAAACACAGAACCTCGCCGCCCTCGTGCGCGATGCCGATGTGCTCGTGAGTGCCACAGGGGTGCGGGGCGTTGTCGATACCAAGGATATCAAACCCGGCGCCATTGTTGTCGACGTCGGCATGCACCGCATCGACGGCAAACTTACGGGCGATCTCGACCTGACACCGGTTGCCGAAAAAGCGCTGTATTACACACCCGTACCGGGTGGTGTCGGCCCCATGACGATTGCCATGCTTCTTTATAATACATATCACAACGCGCTCGCCCTTGCACGGGCGAAACTCATGGCATAGGTTGCGGCATGGCAGACGAACTCAAAACATCGGAAAGATTTCCCGACCCGGCAAAAACTATCGCGCAGTTTTCTGTTCTGGAAACATGGGGAAAATCCGCAGGGGGAAATCCGATTTATGCGAAAAGATTTACTTCGGGCGACAGGCGGGTTCTGTTCATCGGCGGCGTGCATGGCAATGAAACCGAAGGTGTCGCGGCGACGCTGGGTTTTTTCAACGAATTTATCGCGGGCGACAAAATACCCGCAACGGGTAGCGATCTTCTGTTTATTCCGGTGCTGAGCCCGGACGGTTTTCTCGCATGCTCTCGCCATAACGGCAATGCAGTCGATCTCAACCGCAACATGGCGACCAAAGACTGGAAAAAAAACGAGCGCGGCGAAAAATACTATTCAGGGCCCGCGGCGAACTCAGAACCCGAGACGCAACTTTTGCTGCGCGTGCTCGAAGAGTTTAAGCCCGGTTTTATCTTATCGCTGCATTCGTGGAAGCCGATGTTTAATGTGAACGGCCCGGCGCATGTTTACGCCGAAAAAATGCGGTCTCAGCTTGCGTATGAAATTACCGAAGACATTGGTTATCCGACGCCCGGGTCTTTGGGAACATACGCGGGCTGGGAAAGGCAGATACCGACGATCACTTTCGAAATAGAGCGCGGGCTGCCACTCGCTGAAGTCTACCCTACGGTACGCGGCGCCCTGCTGGCAGTACTTTAATTACCGTTCAAGCCTGCGGGCACACGGTATTCGACGAACTCGACGCGGCGTGCTTCAATCGCCTCACGCAGTGCCGACTCGTTACGGTTGAGCCGGCTCGAACCCGACTTCACCTCTACGAAAACGACGCTGTCGACCCGCCCCGAAGACAGGCCCCGAAACACAAGGAAATCCACCGGTTTACCGACAAACCGCGCTTCGGTTGGGTCGAAGGGAAAATCGGGGAAAAAAGGCGCCAGCTGTTCGCTGAAGTTTCCGCCGATAACGGCGCGCGAACGCGCAAGAGCGGCACGGCGGTCTTCTTCGGCGGCAACGCCCCACTCCGCTTCTTTTTGTTTCAGAATTTCGACAAAGCGGTTCTCAGCCCTGAGCCGCGCGAGCGACATACCGATGAGGATACCCGCCGCGATGAGTACGACCGCCGCGCCAACAAGTAATGGCAGCGTATACGGGCTCGCCATTATTTCGCGGGCCGGATCGGTAAAACGAGAAAACTCAGCGGGTCGGTTTTAACGCCGTGGATGTTGAGAAAAATATGCAGGTGCGGCCCCTGCACCATACCCGTAGCACCGGTCTTACCCAGCAATTGCCCCGCTTTCACACGCTCGCCGTTTTTCACGAGCAACTCGCTCTGGTGCAGGTAACCGCTGAGCACACCATAGCCGTGGTCGAGTATCACGACTTTGCCGTCATAGAACAGGTGATCGGAAAGGTTGACGACGCCGTCGGCAATAGCAAAGATCGGTGCGCCCGTGAGCCCCTTCAGGTCGGTGCCACCATGGAACGAAGTCTTACCCGGTAATTTTTTCTTTTTGCCTTTTACCATTTTAAACCGCTCATAAACGCGTTTAATGTGAAACGGCGAGGTAATCTTGTGTTCGTCGCGCGGGTAACGGATCTCTGAGGTTAGAAAGTTTTCATCGACCGAGACAAACGCTTTAATTTTTTTCTTGCGGCTCTCTTCGATCCACTCGAGTGTTTCTTTTGATGCCGGTTTCGTAGCGTTCGAAAAATTGCTCACCGTCAGTTTCGATTTGGCGATGGGGTACTCCAACTGCACCACAGGTATTTCGAAGCCCGTCACCCGGGCACCATCGCGGCGGATTTCAATATCGTTCTTGAGCCTTTTTGTATCGGGGGAGTTCGCGAACAGGGCGAAGAGGCAGCCGTCGCCGCGGACCAGCTTCAGCTCACGGTTGTTGACGAGCAGCGAGAGTCCCGAAAGACTTTTGGTCGATTCGATTTCAAAGAGAATCGCATGCCCCCGCGCAAAATCTTTCGACCACGCATAGAACACGATATCTTCGTGCGTGAATTTTTTCACCTCGGGCAGAGTTTTGTCCGCCCCTTCGGGGAAAGTTGCGACATTGGCGGCGGCGCGGCTAAAACCCGGTTCGGTACCCGCAGGCGGGCGCGTGGTTTTACCCGCACAGAAAACAAAACAGATGAGATAGATAAAGTAGAGCGGGCGCCGGGCCTTTAAAAAATCGGGAATCATAGAACAGTACAAATATCGGCCTGAATCGCCGGGTTCTGTATCAAGTTACCGCGTGTAAGCGGCAATCATTTCTTACTTTGCGGCCTGTTCCACAGCCCGTCTCAAACCCATGCTCCGTGCCTTATTTCTTGCGCTGGTTTTGCCCCTGCGGTTGTTTTTTTACGCGATCGTTAAAATTCGCGCCCGCCACCGCGGGCTGTTGTACGAACTTACGATAAAGGCCGATTTCACCGAAGCACCCCTTTCGCACGGTATCTGGTCTTATTTTAAACCCGCGAAGGACCGCTTCTACCTGCTCGCTCTCGAACTCGCGGCCGCAGTGACCGCCGTTGAACAGAAGAAAATCAAACTTCAGAAAATGCGGCTGATTATCGAACCGCATAACCTGGGCTGGGCACAGGCGTGGGAGCTGCGCGATCTGGTGAAAAAATTTCGTGCCACGGGAGTCAGAGTCGAAACCTACCTGCTCGCCGACGACAAAATTTCTGCCTTCATTGCCAGCGGTTCCGATAAAATTGTGAGCCCGGAAACCGCGGCATTCGATTTCTCGCCTTTTACGAGCGAATCGCTTTTTGTGCAAAACCTGCTCACGAAGCTCGGCATCCGCCCGCAATTCATGTCGGTTGGCGAATTCAAGAGCGCCGCCGAAATGTTCACCCGCACGGGCATGTCGCCTGCCGCGCGCAGGCAGACAGAAGAGCTCATCGCCGATATCGAACGGGAATTTTTCGCCGCCGTCGCCGAAAGAGCCCCTGCCTTAGGCGCGGTAAAAAACCGCAAAATCACGGGGGCCGCTGCCGCACGCGCCCTAAAGTTTGTCGATACAACGCTTAGCCTGTCGGAATTCCGGAAACCGGACGAAGCGGATGAAAAACTCACGGTCGTCGACTCGTACCGCATCGATAAGCTCGTACGCCGCAAAAATTTTCGTTTATTTAATTTTCGTAAGCCGCCGCGCATCGCCCTGGTTGTCGCCGAAGGGAATATCATCGAAAGTGCCGAGTCGCGGCCCGGCACGATCAACTGGCCCGATTACGAACAGGTTTCAGATATTCTGGCCGAAGAAGATTTTGCGGCCGTGTTGCTGCGCGTAAACAGTCCCGGCGGTTCGGCGTTGGTTTCGCAGCTCATCTGGCGCGAATGGATGCTCGCCGCGGGTAAACTCGAGCCCGAAACAACAAAAAAGAAAAAACTGAAAGAAGAAGAAGAAAAAAAACACGCAACAGAGAAAAAAACGATACCGGGCTATGTCTCACAGGGTAATGTCGCTGCTTCGGGCGGCTATTATCTCTCTGCCGTTGGCGATAAGGTATTCTCGACGCCGGTGAGTATCACGGGATCGATCGGTGTAGTCGGCGGTAAATTTAATGTCTCACCTCTGCTCAACAAATGGGGAATCAGTATCGACCGCGCGCCGAAAAAAAATCCCTCGCCGGCGTTCTCGGCTTTTTCTGATTTCACAGGCGAACATAAAAAAGCGATCCGGGAAAATATGCTGGAGGTCTATGGCCAGTTTTTGCGCGACGTGGCCATCGGCCGCCGGCGCAAAGTCTCTGAAATCGAAGCGCATGCCTCGGGCCGGGTTTTTTCGGGGGTAAAAGCCGGCACGCTCGGCCTCACCGACGGCACCGGGGGGATCTCCACCGCGCTCAGGGCGTTGCGCGACGATCTGCGGGTACGGCCGCAAGACCCGGTAGAGCTCGTGATTTTACCCGCTGTGAAAGAATCTCTTTTCAACCGCTCGCTTTTGCCCTTCGGCATTTCGCGCCTCATGGCGCTCGCCGATTTCGCCAAAGCCGGAACTTATGCCGTCGAAACGCGGTTTCTGATGTTCTGAATAGATTTCACGCAACTCCGGTGGCTTGAATTTTGAGCCGGAAGTGTCGAAAATAGAAATAGTGGCCTCAGATTCCAAGCCATTTTACTTAGATTTAGACGCGACTCAGTTTCGCGAATTCGGCCGCGCGATACCGTTGCTCGAAGACGAACTGGTCGTGCTGGAATCGTATGCCCGCTTTGCGCGCGAAAACGATACGGTCGCGTTTTCTGCCGCCCGTGTTACCGATTCTCTGCTGGCGCGCGGCCAGGAAGAGAACCTGCAGAAACTCAAGACACTGCCGAATGTACGCCGTCTGATTTCGCAGACGGCATACCCGCTGCGCGATAAGAAATTCATCGAAATCGAGGCAGACGGCGGCGAGATACTGCGCATCAAACTCACCGACCCCGCGGTGCTGTTTCTCGAAGATTATTACGGGCAGATGCAGTCAAACGCGGCGCTACCCTACCCGGACGATGAGATTATGCGGCGTTACCTTGTGCCTGAAAATCAGATCGAAATTCCGGTACAGGATCTCGCCGCCGGCTCGAATCACAGACTCAAAGAAGAAAAGCGTCTGATCGTACTGCGCTTCGCCGACGTCCCTATGCCGGTCATTGTCTCGGCTTCGACGATCGACATACTGATGGAAGTCAGTTTAATGAAGCTCAAGAACGTTATCATGACGGCGGCGCAGAATCGTCTGGGCGAAGACCTGGTAAAAGATATGCAGAATATCATGCCGCAAAAGTCGACGAGCATCGAGCGCATCACGCATATTCTCTCGCACAACGAGGCAGAGATTCCACTCTACTTCGTAAACCTGGCGAACAGGCTCGCCGCCTACTTCACCATCGACAAAGATAAAAAAGGCATGCTGACGCTGATACAGGCTGCGCGTATTGTCGAAGCATTCAAGGGCTATGAAGCCTGGCTCGAATCTGAGAAAAGCAACCGGGACAAAGTACGCGAGAATGCCCTGAAATTACTAAACATGATGGCAGATTTTCCGGCGCTGCTCAACCGGCCGGATATTATCCAGAAAGTCGTCAAAGGCACCTCGGGACTCGAGGTGATGGCATCGATTCTCAATGCCAGCGAGATCGAAACCGTAGTGCAAGAGATGCTCGCCGAATTTTCGGTATTCCAGGCCGAAGAGCGCGAGCTGTTACCGGCGCTGCTGAAATTCAGGTTGAACGACGAAGAGTTTTTTATCCACCGCGAAGCGGTACTCATCTTTTTCGAATCGGAACGCAAGCGTGTGCGCGCCGAGCTGCTCGCGCGTTTTCGCAAGATGTGGTATGCCCTGATGCTGAAGAACGAAAGTCGTTCGGCCATGGAATTCGACGAATTTTTCGCCGAAGATGTTGCGAAGTATGTAAAAAACCAGGAACCTGTATTCTCGGCGCTGCTGATGAACCCGCAGGCAATCATCAACGCTTTTCACGTCATCAGTCGCCACCCGGTGAGCACCAACCTGCAAGAAACCTATTTTATCGTCGGCAACCGCGTTATCTTCAAGCCCATACACATGTTGCTTGAACTCAGTCGCCGCGATATCTACGCCCGCGTACGCGCCGAACTGCCATTTCTTTACCGCTACCCGCTGCTGCG
>JAFLED010000222.1 GCA_017302045.1 Spirochaetota bacterium | reverse complement strand
CCTGAGAAACGATGACGGGTTGTAAGGTTTTAGGTTCAGGCAAAGACGGTATCCGGCCAGCCGGCGGCTGGGTAATACCTGGCGCGGTCGCCAGGCATTTTTAAATCAGGCCTTTTCTTTTTCAGGACGCGCGCTTTTCGGGAACAGCACGCCTTCGTTGAGATTGTCTTTGAGGTATTCGGCTTCGATCACGTCTTTCGCGGATGCCTTGAGGTCGTTAGCAATCACGCAGCGGCCTTCGAGAATCACACCGTTCTGAATAATAAGTTCGGGCGTTTTGATATCGCCGAAAATCTTGGCTGTGGGCAGCAGCATCACACGGCTTTTGGCCGCGATATTACCGATGATAACGCCCTCGACGAAAACCGAGTTTGCCGCGACCGAGGTTTTTACCTTGCCAGTGGTACCGATGTAAAGCTGGTCTGCCTGCAGAGCGCGGCCTTCGAACTTGCCGTCGATCTTGAGACTGCCGTTGATATAAAAACGGCCGGTAAAATACGAGTTCGCCCCAATCGTTGAGTTGGTAATTTCTTGCGAGCTTTTAACGAGCGCCATGGGTTAACCTCTTTTTGCCGCATGCCCCGTCATGTGTTTTCCTTGCTTGACACAAGGGAGATTTACCGGCGTCGGGGACTATGGCTATCGCTAAATATTATGTCTCTTCTTTAATGCTTATGACTTTCGCACTTTCGGCTCAGACCGCCGACGTGCTTTTCCCGAAGGTTCTCGACGACGGTAAGGCCGGCAAGCACGAGATTCAGGCGCGCGGCAATGCGTTTCGTTTCGCGGGTGCCGATGGCGTACGCGCTTTACTTTTTATACCCGCAACCGTATCCCCGGCCGATCTGCCCTCGGCGCCGATTGTTGTTTTCTATCACGGTAACAGCAAAGATAAAAAATTCTACAAAAACGGCGGCAATGTTTTACACAAAGCCGCTACCGATAAAAAATTTCTCGTGTTGAGCGTGCAGAACTGGTGGCCGCTGTCGGGTAATATGGTCGAAGCCGCTGAAGATTCGCGGCAAGCGACAAACCTGATTCTGACCCGCCTCGCAGAGAAAAAAATCGGCGATACGAACCGGGTATATGTCACCGGATTTTCGGCCGGCGGCCTCACAGCGCTGCTGACCTTTGCGCAGAGCATCGACCCCAATGTGCCCGGCGAGCGCGAGAAGATCTATTTCAACTATGCCGGCATGGCGAGCTTCAAGGGCAACTTCTACGGGCAGTATTTTATGCCCGACCCGCGCATGTCACCCGACGAACGCCGGGCGCATTACGCAAAGTTGACACAGGGTAAGGTGGTTATCCTCACCGTCGGCGGCAAGAAGGATGCCCCACGAGTACAGCAGCAGCAACCCGAGGCGCGGCAATTTCTGCAAGACCAGCTCGGTATTACGGTGAGCTACCACGAGTTTTCGGCGCAGGGGCATTCGCTTGACGCCGATAATCTCGCGCTACTCTGGCAGGCGATGGGCCTCTAAAGCAGATCGTTCACCACTGCGCTGGTACCGACCAGGCCTTGTTTTTCGCTGAGGTAGCGCACCAGGTGCGGCCGCAGAATTTTCATTTGATCGGTCTTGTCGCTGGGGTCGGTCGCGCGCAGGTAAGCGAAAAAATCTCTCTGGTGATGCAATAATACATACGAACTGAGCAGCGAAAAATATTGTTTCTCCTGGCTGGGGCCACCCCAATGGCGACCGAAGGTCTGCGCCATCGCGCTGCGGATTTCGAGATTCGATTTTTGCTGTATGAGCAGGCGCAACAGGTACGCCCCCTCAAGCACACCACGAAACCCCAACTCTTCTGCAACAGGAGCAATGCGGGACACGCGAATCGGGTTCATGACAAAGAAGACTCGGGCCGGTCTTTTTTGAATGCAATTTTTTTTGACAGAGCCCGTGTGGTCGCGGCTTTGACGGCCATGGATCCGTTTGCGCATATCAGAATCACACCCCCGTTTGCGACCATCGGTGCATTGTGGTCAGACCGCGTTCAAAAGCTCGGTGCGAAAACCTATCTGCATTACGACAACCGCTCGTGGTCATACGCGGCATTCGACACAGCCGCCGGCCAAACCGCAGGTATCATCAAAAACCTCGGCGCAAAAAAAGGTGACCATGTTGCCGTCTTGATCCCTAACTCGGTCGAGTTTCTCTATGCCTGGTTCGGCAGCATGAAAGGCGGATTTACCGCGGTCACGATCAATACGCTCCTGAAAGCAGAGGAACTCGAATACATACTGAACGATTCAGACGCCGAAATTCTGGTAACGACGCCGCAGTTACGCAAGAGTCTCGAAGCGGTGTGGCCACGGCTGACAAAACTCAGGCATACGATTCTCACCGCACCAGACGATAATTACCCTACCGCAAAAATACTCGGGGCCGAGATGGAAAGATCTGCCGTCTTTGCCTACACCTCGCTCACCGCTTCGGATAAGGCTTCGATGATCTACACTTCGGGCACGACAGGGCATCCCAAAGGTGTGGTTCTGAACCACGGTAATATTCTCTATGACAGCTATGTCTGCCACCAGCTGATCGATCTCGCAGAGGCCGACACTGCGCTTTGTATCATGCCGCTCTTTCACGTCAACGCGCAGATAGCCTCGATGATGGCAACGCTGTGGGCGGGGGCATCGGTCGTGCTCGAAGAAGGGTTTAAACCACGTTCTTTTATCGATACGCTCAAAAAATACCGCTGCACGACATTCAGCGGCGTGCCTACGATCTACAACTTTCTGAACGAACTGAAAGAGGCCGAAGGGCAAGATCTGTCTTTTCTCAAAGCCTGCATCTGCGGCGCGGCACCGATGCCCGTCGAGGTCTTCAACAAGTTCGAAGAGAAGTTTAAGGGCAAGATCGTCGAAGGTTACGGCCTTTCTGAAGGCACCTGCGTGTCTTCGCTGAATCCCATGCACGGCAAACGCAAGATCGGTTCGATCGGCCTCTCGATACCCGGGCAAGAGATGGGAATTGTAAGTGCGAACATCAACGATACGAATGTGTTCTTAGCCGACGGCGAGATTGGCGAGATTGTCATTAAGGGCCCGAACATGATGACGGGATATTACAAGAAAGACGAGGCGAACAAAACAACGATCATCGACGGCTGGCTGCACACCGGCGATCTCGGCCAGCGCGACAGTGAAGGTTATTATTATATCACCGGCCGTAAGAAAGAGATGATTATCCAAGGCGGCGAAAACATTTACCCCAAGGAGATCGAAGAGGTTCTCTATAAATACGAGCCGGTGTCAGAGTGCGCGATTGTCGGTATTCCCGACAAGAGTTACGGCGAAGTCGTCGGCGCCTTTATCATTCTCAAAGAAGGCGCAAGCGCCGAAGCGAAAGACATCCGCACATACCTGCGCGAGAAGATCGCGAACTACAAGATGCCGAAGGTCAGATACAGAAAAATAAGATTGTCGAGCAATACGCCGGGAGTAAAAAATGAAAATCAGCGCGATTCTCGCCGCGTTGCTTTATGCCGGCGCGGTCGGCGCGCAAGGCTCAGACGCAATGCGCGACGCCATGCGCACGTATTTTGAGAAAGAGAAAACCGCCGCGCTCATTGGCATGGGTGGTGCTATCGCAGCCGGTGGCACAGGCGGTTATCTGGTCACACAGGGCGATCTTGCGAAAGGGATCGGTTATTCGCTCATCGGCATCGGTGCGATCGGCCTTGTTGTCGGCGGCTCAGTCTACTTACGCACCGACAGCCAGCTCGCAAAACTCGAAAAGCAGCTCGAGACGACACCCCGCGAATATAAGACATTCGAGGGCGCGCGCATGGAACGCGTAATAACGCAATTCACAATTCTAAAGATCGCCGAGCTTTCGATCTTTGCCGGTGGCGTGGCGACCACGGTTGTCGGTACGACGCAGAAGGCCGAGCTCACAACCGGCATCGGTATCGGCCTGATGCTCGACGCGGCGCTCTTGTTACTCTTTGATTATTTTGCCGATGCACGCGCACAGGTATACATGCAGCAAATACGGGACTTTACACTGGCGGGCAGAAACACGGAGATGATACAGGGTCTGAGCTTTAACCAATCCTTTTAGACTTTTTCCGATCGCACCCGTTGTGTAGCCGGAAGCGCGTGCGCCGTCTCAAACCGCACCCGGCGGCAATCGTCAACGTCTCTGGCCTGCGGCCGCGTTCAGTGCGAGTAAACACGCGGCGCAGGCAAGTCTTCTCATCGGCACCGCGCTAAATCGAATATTCCGAGCTCTTGATGGTTTTTTTGCCGTCAAATGTACCGGTCTTCAGCTTGCGCGAAGCCGCGTCGAACTCGTAAACCGCACGTAGCATTTGCCCGTTAATGTTAGCGCTCTTCACGAATGTGACATTGCCGCCATTGTTAACGAGGTTATACGACACGCCACGCATGTCGCCGTTAATGGAAACGAACTGTGTAAAACTGACCTGGCTATAAACCTGACCTGACGGTGCCGACGCCGAAACATTCCGCAAAAAGCTTTCGACCTGGCGGTCACTGGTAAAAGATACATCGCAGAAAAATGCCGGCATCGCCGCATTGGCATCGTGTATACCCGCGAATACGGTCTGCATCTCGGCGCGGTGCATCGCCAACAGCTTTTGCAAATCGCCCGCAACCCGGCTCCTGGGGCCCGCCGAAAGCGCCGCTACCCCGACCAGAGAAACAACAAGGGAAAAGATGAGTTTTTTCATGGAATACCCTCCTATGTCAAAAGTATCGAAAAAAACCCCGCGGCGGCCAAAAAAATTATGCGAGCTGCCGCTTTTTTTGCTCCAGCTTCTTCAACTCGCGCGAACGCTGTATCATAATCTCGCGCATGCAAAAGTTGAAAATCGGCGCCGACTCGATCACCTTGCGTATCTCACCGCGCGTCACTTCGAGTACCACGCTGTCGCGTACCGCGGTCACCGTCGCGTTGCGCACCGAATCGGCCAGCGACCCGTATTCGCCGAACATATCGCCACCCTTCAGCGTCTTAACCTCAACGCCGTTATGCGTCACGCGAAACTCTCCCGAAAGAATGATAAAGAATTCTCCGTCGTTTTTGCCCTGCTCGACGAGGGTCTCCCCGGCTGTGACACGCATGCGCAGCGAATTACGCGCAATGCGGTCATTGACCGCGTCGGAGAACTCGCTGAACGGGTGAAATTTTTCGAGTTCAGAGCGGGAACGCCACAGGTTACGCATCTCTTCGACACGGTCTTCGGCGATCAAAAATTCATGAAACAGGTTTTCGTCGATGGCGCAAAGTGTCACGGGCGTCGCGGCGACAATCGATGCCGAGCGCACCTTGTTCTGATCGAGCACCGCCATTTCACCCACGAAATCGCCGGCCTCTTTGCGGGCCTTTTCGGATAGCACCTTACCGTCGTGCACCATGACACTGCATGAACCTGCGAGAATGATGTAGATGAGCCCCTTCGAGGCATCGTTCTGCTTGAAGATGATATCCCCCGAGTTGAAGGTCACGATACGAAAGTTATTCATGAGAGCGGCGCTCCACTCATGCGAGATATTCCGGAACGAGTCGTTCAGAATCTGCATCGTGCGGATGATATACGAATCGGTGCTGCCTTCGATGATGTTGTACCGCTTACCGGCAACCGCCTGCGAGAACGTCGCGTCGAACTCGGCGGGCAATTTTTCCAGGTGCATGAAGACGATGCGGTCGGAGTGCGAACCGAGCGCGTCGCGCGGGTCGCCGTGCAAAATACCCATACCGCCGTCGGCAAAGAGAACGTCGTGGTGTTGCAGGTAACGTTTTTTCAGAATTTCAAATTTCTCGGGGCGGACGATCCCCTGCGCGACCATCTTTTCGATATCGCCAAAAGACTTGTTGTCGCCGATGAACACCATGCTACGGTGTGTATTCCCTTCTTTCATACGAAAGGTTGCACCGATCGTCGGTATCGAATGCACCGTATAGTGCGGCTCAATCGACATGCCGAAGAATTCGGTCGTTTCGCCGGGTTTGACTTCGGTGAAGAGAAACATTTCGCTCAGGTCTTCATAGGGCAGAAGCGTCTGTAATGACAACTTCATGATCGCCATCCAGAAAATTTCTTTCGTGCATAACAGGCGCACGCGGTTCGAGAGACGCAATAACGGAAAGATATTGCAGTGATCGTCGTGGATATGCGTCAGAAAGATCGAACGGATCTCGGT
>JAFLED010000221.1 GCA_017302045.1 Spirochaetota bacterium | reverse complement strand
GATAATATCGTGACGGCGGGGCGCGTTACACAATGCGCCTCAAAAATTCTCGACGGTTTTATCTCGCCTATTCGTCGACGGTCATTGAAAAGCTACAGGCGCTGGGTTTTGTCACTATTGGCCGACTTAACATGGACGAGTTTGCGATGGGTTCTTCGACCGAAAACTCGGCTTTCCAGATTACGCGTAATCCCTTTGATACCGAACGCGCGCCCGGAGGTTCTTCGGGCGGTTCTGCCGCAGCAGTCGCTGCGGGCTTTCTGCCCGTCGCGCTGGGCTCCGATACCGGTGGTTCGATTCGCCAGCCTGCGGCATTCTGCGGTCTTTCGGGTCTGAAGCCGACATACGGTACGGTCTCGCGCTATGGCCTGGTTGCCTTTGCTTCGAGTCTCGACCAGATAGGTCCGCTTGCGCACACCGTCGCCGACGTTGAGATTGTTCATAACGCCATCAAAGGTTTTGACCCGAAAGACTCGACCACGATGCCAGACTCGGCTTATAAAAAATGGTCGGGCAGCCTGGGGGATATCCGCCTTGGCGTCGATGAAAAGATGCTCGAGGGGTTATCCGCAGAAGTGCGGGAATCGTTCGACAAGACGCTGAACTTTCTGAAAGGTAAAGTCAAATCGGTTTCACCGGTTTCGCTGCCGAACCAGAAATACGGTATTCCCGTTTATTATCTCGTCGCGACGAGCGAAGCCTCGGCAAACCTTGCGCGTTTCGACGGCGTGCGTTATGGCCACCGCAGCGGCGATGCAAAAAATCTTGCAGAGCTCTACGAGAAATCGCGCACCGAGGGTTTTGGCCCCGAGGTGAAGCGCCGCATTCTGCTAGGCACGTATTCGCTTTCGAGCGGTTATTACGATGCGTTCTATGGTAAGGCCCAGGCGGTGCGCGCGCTGATACAAAAAGACTATAACGAAGCGTTTCAAAAGGTCGACGCGATTCTGATGCCTGCGACGCCGTCGCCCGCATTCAAGATCGGCGAGAAAACTTCCGATCCGGTGCAGATGTATTTGTCGGATGTACTCACGGTTGGCGCGAGTCTTGCCGGGGTGCCAGCGCTTTCTGTGCCGGGGCCTGCCGCCGGTCTGCCGATCGGCATGCAGTTGCAGGGGCCGAATTTTTCTGAAGATATGCTCTTTGCTTTAGGTAAGGCCGTCGAGGCCGAGTTTCCGCAAAAGCGCGCGGCGCTTTAACATGGCGTTTCTTTCAACCCAGCCCTATAAGGGCACGCGCGATTTTTTTCCCGAAGACATGCGCTTTCGCGAAGCGATGTTTTCTGTCATGCACGACGTGGTTCGCCGTTATGGTTTCGACGAAGTCGACGCACCGATCATCGAACCCATCGACATCTACCTGGCAAAAACTTCCGAAGAAATCGTCGGCCAGCAAATCTATTCTTTTACCGACCGGGGTGACCGCAAGGTTGCGATACGTCCCGAAATGACGCCGACCGTGGCACGTATGGTTGCGGCGCGCTTCCATGAAACGCCGAAACCGATACGCTGGTATTCGATACCGAATGTATGGCGTTATGAACAACCGGGCAAGGGCCGCTTGCGCGAGCACTGGCAGCTCAACTGCGATATCTTTGGTGCTGCGTCTGAAAAACTCGCCGATTTGGAGCTCTTAAATCTGGCAGTCGATCTGCTCAGGGGATACGGCGCCAATGAGACACATTTTAAGGTATATCTCTCGCACCGCGGCATTCTGAACGGCGTTTTGGGCGGCGAGCTCAAGCTGCCGGCGGAGAAGTGGCCCGCCGTTGCGCGCATCATGGATAAACGCGCGAAGGTAAAACCCGAGGCTTATACCGAGATGCTGGCAAACGAGGGTGTCTCCGCAGCCCAATCGGCCGAACTCGATCGTTTCCTGAACGATAAACTCGAATACCTCAAGGCAAAATCGCATCTCGAAGGCGCGGCGTATGTACTCGAAATGATGACGAGTCTTGCGGAGCTGGGGCTCGAAAAATTTATCGAATACGACCCGGCTGTCGTACGCGGTTTCGACTATTATACCGGCCTGGTTTTCGAGGTCTTCGATACGCATCCCGAAAACCGCCGTAGTCTCTTCGGCGGCGGGCGTTATAATAATCTCGTCGGCGCTTTCGGCAAAGAGACGCTGAATGCCGTCGGCTTCGGTATGGGCGATGTGACGCTGGAGGATTTTCTGCGTACGCACAAGCTGCTCGCCGATGTGCCGCGTCGCGTCGACCTCTACATCGCGCTTTTAGACGATACGCTTGCCACGCATGCGCTGCGCCTGGCGGCGTCGCTGCGTGCGCGCGGCCTTCGGGTCGAATCGGCACTCGCCGCGGGAAAGCTCGGCAAGCAGTTTCAGGAAGCAGAAAAGAAGGGCATCCCCCGTGTCGTCATTCTCGGTTCAGACGAAGCGGCGAGCGGCATCTGCACCGTGAAAACGCTGGCTTCGGGTGAGCAGAAAAAACTCAAAGCCGAAGAAATTTAAAATACTGCAAAAGCAGTCTGATATTATTGCGGTCAGGTCTAAGCCGGCGGCAGATCGTCGCTATTCTGGCTGCGGTCGCCGAATAGTTTCGCGTGTACGCGTTCGCGCTCGCGATCGATCTGTTCTGCGGTTGCCCCGAATGCCGAGAGAATAAATTCGGTGATCGACAGCGCAACCTCACCCTCGCCCGCAAAAACCGCATCCGCACCTGCGGCCTTGAGTTCTGCGACCTCGCGCAGGTAGGCCGTGCGCGCGAGTATTCGAATTTTCGGGTTGAGGGTGCGAGCCTCGCGTATGACTTCTTTACCGCCGCGAATGCTCGAAGAACTCAGAATCAGAATGTCGGATGTCGCTACGCCTGCTTGCCGCAAAATTTCGCTATGGCTCGCATCACCATAGACGACAGGCAGATTGCGCCCCCGCAATTCTTTAACGGTCGTCAGGTTGAGATCGACCACCATCGGTGAAAAGCCATTCGAGGCCAAAAGCCGTGCGACCGTGCGGCCGACAGGGCCGTAGCCGACGACAACCGCGCGCCGGGTCGCCGGGTTGGTGTGTATATCACCCGCGGGGGTTTGCGGCTCGAGCCAGTTGAAAAAGCCGCGCAGAAAGGCCCGTCGCCGCAGCCAGGTTTCGACATACGCGGCGCTGCGGTAAATCAGCGGGTTGACGGTGATCGTAATAATCGCGGCAGCAACGAGAATATTCGCCGCCTGTGCGGGTAATATTTTCAACTGGCCACCCAGAGCGGCGACAATGAACGAAAATTCGCCGATCTGGGTTAAGGCCGCGCCCACCGCGAGCGCCACACGCAGCGGGTAGCGCAGCAGCGTCAGAATCACGAAAGCTCCGACCGGTTTGACGACGACAATGACGGCGACAGTCGAAAGCACCAGCAGGGGATTTTCAACCAGGCTTTTTAAATCGAACAGCATACCGACAGAAACGAAGAAAAGTACCGCGAAAGCGTCGCGCATGGGCAAGGCTTCTGTCGCCGCGCGCAAACTGAAATCAGATCTACCGACAACCATACCGGCAAGAAATGCGCCCAGCGCCATCGAGACACCGAAAACCAGCGCCGAACCTACGGCGATACCGAGCGCGAGTATCAGCACCGCAAGGGTGAATAACTCGCGCGAGCCTGTCGAGGCTATGTAGGTGAGCAGGCGGGGGATTGCCCAACCCCCGACGATGAAGGTGATGCCGACAAGGCCTGCGATTTTTGCGAAGGCACCGAGCAAGGCCGCACCGATGCCAGTCGTCGCGCCGGTGCCGAAAACAACGGGTAAGAGTACCAGGGCAAATACCGTAAAGATATCTTCCATGACCAGCCAACCGACGGCCAGGTGACCGACCGGTGTGTGCAGATCGTTATTATCGACGAGCACACGGGTCACAACCACGGTACTCGCGACTGAAATCGCGAGCCCGAAGACGATACCTGCGCCCCAGTTCCAGCCGAAGAAAAAAACCGTGATTGCCCCGAGGCCTGCGGCCGCGAGACTTTGTAGCAGCGCCACAGGCAGGGCGATGCGCCGGGCGGCGAGTAGTTCTTTAAAATGGAACTGCAGGCCAACGCCGAACATCAAAAGCACTACCCCGATTTCGGCGAGCTGTTCGGCGATCGCAGCGTTTGCGACGAAGCCCGGCGTTTTCGGGCCCACGGCGATGCCTGCGAGCAAGTAACCGACGATGGGTGAGAGACCAATACGGTGCGTGATTAGTCCGAACACAAGCGCGGCGATGAAGCCGCCCACGAGAGTAAGAATGAGATCGAGGTTATGCATCCGTATTCGTTACAATTTAACAAAATTTTCATGGATGCACAGCTTTTTATGCGTCATCTTTGCGCGTGCTGGTGGTAACCTTTTCCTGCATCTTAACTAGTTTTTCACGCTTTTAACCGACTTTTAATACCATTTATGCGTGCGTTTGCTGATCCCGCGGGCATATTCCTTCTGTGAAAACCGGAGGAAACTATGAACACTGAAGTGCTGATCGCCGCAATCGCCGGCGTCTTGATTCTCGGATACCTGACCTACACCGTTGTGCGTCCGGAGAAATTTTAGGCAGGGCCGTATGACAAGTCATGATTATATTCAGCTGGCGCTTTTCTTCGCTGCCCTCTTGATTCCCGCGCCCTTTATCGGCAGGTACATGGCGCGCGTTTTCCAGGGCGAAAAAACCTGGGTTTCTGCCGCGCTCGGCCCGGTAGAGCGGGCAACTTACCGCGTTTCGGGCATCGATGCCAAAGCATCCATGAACTGGAAGCAGTATGCCTGGGCGCTGCTGATTTTCAACCTGATCGGCTTTCTTGTTGTCTTTGCGCTGCAACTCTGGCAATCTAAACTACCGTTAAATCCGCAAAAGCTGCCGGATGTACCGCTGTTACTCGCGCTCAATACCGCGATCAGCTTTATGACGAACACAAACTGGCAGGCATACTCGGGCGAAAGCACGCTCAGTTATCTCGTGCAGATGCTGGGTCTCAATGTGCAGAATTTCGTCAGCGCCGCGACGGGTTTCGCCGCTCTTCTGGCGATGGTTCGTGGCCTCGTCAGTAAAGGTTCAGACTCTCTCGGCAATTTCTGGGTCGATCTGACGCGCGCGACACTCTATGTGCTGCTGCCATTCTCGATTCTCTTTGCCGTTCTCTTCGCAGGGTGTTGTGCAAAACTTCAGTCCTTATAAAGAAGTAAAAACACTCGAGGTGCAGAAAGACGCGGTGCCCGCAGTCGCTGCAAAACCCGCAAAAGGCAATGAGCCTGCGGTCGAAGCAAAGGCAGCAGAACCTGCGGTAACAACACAGCAGCTGCCGCTGGGGCCCGCCGCATCGCAGATCGCAATCAAACAGCTCGGCACCAACGGCGGCGGTTTTTTTGGTGTCAACAGCGCGCATCCGTTTGAAAATCCCACACCGCTTTCCAACTTTTTGCAGATGCTGGCAATTCTGCTCTTGCCTGTCGCCTGCGTTGCGATGTTTGGTGAGATGATACGGGCGAAGAAGCACGGTTATGCGGTGCTGACCGCCATGTTCGTGATCTTTATCGTGGGTCTCGTCGTCATGCTCGCCTTCGAGCACCGTGGAAATCCCATTTACGGCGCCCTGACGAACCTCGAAGGTAAAGAAGTCCGCTTGGGAGTCACCAACAGCGTGCTTTGGGGCGCGGCAACCACAGCAGCCTCTAACGGCTCGGTGAACGCAATGCATGACAGCTTTCAGGCATTGCCCGGTCTTTTCGCGATGTTCAATATCATGCTGGGTGAAGTTGTCTTTGGCGGCGTCGGCGCGGGCCTCTATGGCATGCTGACGCATGTCATCATCACCGTGTTTCTTGCAGGCCTCATGGTCGGCCGTACACCCGAATACCTCGGTAAGAAGATCGAATCACGCGAGGTGAAGTGGGCGATGTTTGCAATCGTCATGCCTTCGGCGCTGATTCTCATCGGCTCTGCGATTGCGGCGATTTATCCGCCGGCATTGGCGAGTCTCAACAATAAGGGGCCGCATGGTCTCAGCGAGATTCTCTATGCCTTCTCGTCGGCGGCCGGTAACAACGGCAGCGCCTTTGCTGGCCTCAATGCCAACACCGATTTCTATCACATTGCGCTAAGCATCTGTATGTTCGTCGGCCGTTTTGCCGTGATTGTTCCGATTCTGGCGATCGGGGGTAGTATGGCCGTGAAGAAAATTCTGCCGCAATCGGCGGGTACATTCA
>JAFLED010000220.1 GCA_017302045.1 Spirochaetota bacterium | reverse complement strand
GTCGACCGTCTTGACCAGTTCGAGCGCTTCGAGGCCGTTATCTTTTGTGAACAACGGTGCTTCGAGACCGAGTTTTTTTATTTCATTGCGCGACAACTGACGAAATTCTTCTTCCTGGATATTACCCGCATCAGGCAGGATAATCTCTAATAATTTAGCCGTCGGTTTCGTGCAGTAGATTTTTCCGGTAAAACCCTCGCGCACAAGGCGCGGCACGAGGCCCGAGTGGTCGATATGCGCATGCGTGAGCACGATGGCGTCGATGGTTTCGGGGGCGCTTTCGAGCGGCAGGTAATTACGTTGCTCGACATATTTCGGGCCCTGGTAGAGACCGCAGTCGATATAGACCCGAAAGCCGTTATGTTCGATGAGAGTGCGCGAGCCGGTGACAAAACCGGCTGCGCCGAGAAACTGAACGCGAACAGAATCCTGCGTAGTTATTGAGACCTCCGCGTGGCGGGGCTGATTTTTTTTACCAACCTGCGCGTACCCCCACCATTAAACCATAACCTCCGCCCGTCGAGATGTTTGCCTGGGTTATCAGCGAAACTACGTTCGTGTTTTTCATGGGCACCAGGTTAATGGCAGCGCCGGCGAAGAAGCGCAGTGCCCCAAATCTGCCATTACTCGATTCGGATGCCCCGGCCGTCAAGGTTCCCGCAGCCGTATTACCAGAACCTGTATTTGCCGCGACCGATACCGAACCTAGAGATACATCCATAGAAGATTTCCCAAAATTGAGATCGATACCTGCGCCACCGAATAAAGATAAGAAATAGAGCAAGCGCACACTGGTGGCAATTTCAAACGGAACCGCGACAGCGTTATTGCTGAGAGAGACGGTGCCCGCGGGGGTTAGTCTAATCTCGGGATCGGAAAGTGTGCGACTGCCGGACACAATTTCGTCAAAGCTTCTTTTATAGGTAACGTTATTGGAAGCGATGGTTAACCCGGTGATAAAATCCAGGCCGCCCCAGTTAAAAAGGCCGGCGGGGGCCGAACGCGGCTCGAGAATCTTGTATTTCGTATGAAAGCCAAACTGTGAAGATTTGACGGTCAGGCCATCTTGTTTGATGAGAGATGAAAAATCAAAGGCTGCGGCATGGCCATACACCGTCAGTCTATTCAGGTCGATGACGCCGAGAATCGGCGATTTGAACTTGAACACCGACATATTGAGGCCAGCCATAATGGAGAACTGCAGTCCATATCCCCCCGGAGGCAGAGAGCCGCCCTTGGAGAAACTTTTCACCACGTCAGAAAGGCTCGAATTACCTGTATCGAGACCTGCACCGGCGCTAACTCCGACGACGAAAACCGAGGGATTTGTGGTATAATCAACCCCCTGCCCTTTGGTCGAAACGGCCTGCGCGGACGACATATATTTCATATAATCTTGCAGATTCGGAAGCTGGAATTGGCCGATCGTCTTATTAAAGGCGGTATTCATCGCGGACTGGCACTGTGTGGCAAAGCTGGCCCCACCGCACGAGTTATCGTCATAAACCAGCGTCGCGCCGCTGCCGGTAATGGTTTGTTGTGCGGCCCAAAGCGGCGAAAAAAACACTGTAAAAGTGAGTAAAATGGCGCTGAGCGCCTGATTTCGGGAAACGGGAATTCTCATGAAAGCCTCCAAAAGTATGATTCTGATAGGCACCATGCGTCTGTAAGCCAGCTGTTACTCAATCAGCCTCAATCCGGCAATCCGTTTTTTTTGCTAACAAATAATGCTTGTCCTGCCGATACTCCTTATAGAGTTATAAGATCGTCTGGTCAGGCAGCTTGCGCTGCTGAAAAGACGGCTTAGAATGGCGATACCCCGAGGCACTGCCCCGGAGTAAAAGGAAGACTATGAATATTGATAAAATTAACAACGCCGGGCACATTCAGCCCGTAAACGACAAAGCCAGTGTCAAACCGGCGGAAACGCAGGCCGCAAGCCTCGGCAGCGACAGCGTTTCGATTTCGCAGGCGGCTTTGCAGGCCCGCGAAGCGGCGCAGGTACAAAAAGCGGTGGCTTCGGCCAGCGATGTGCGCGCCGACCGTGTACGCGAAGTTAAAGAGAAACTCGCGCGCGGCGAATACGACAACCCGTCGAACGAGGTGCTGAACCACGTTGCGGCACGTCTGACCACCGCAATTAAAGGCTGACCAAGGGATTTTCGCCATCCCCCAACCGGACAACGAGGCGGCTAAAAGCCGCCTTTTTTTTACCCTATTTATGCTCAGAAAGGCCGAAAATTAAAGAGATCCCATGCAAGGCATACCCTGGGCACAGTTTGCTATCCCCACGCGGATCCAGTTCGAGACCGACTCGACGTTCAAAGTCGGCAATTACGTTAAACAATTCGGCACGCGCATTCTGCTTTTAAACCTCAAGGGGGAGAACAAAAATCCCTCGGAGCTGACCATCCTGAAAAACGGTCTCACGAAACATTCCGACGGAGTGATTCTGTACGACGACCTGACAGCCGACCCCACGTCTGACCAGGTCGATTCGGCGGCGTACTTTACCAAGAAGGCTCATGCCGACGTCATCGTCGCCTTCGGCTCGATGGAGACCTTTGCGACCGCGAAACTCGTGGCGCTGCTCGTCACCAACGCCGTCTTTGCCTCAGATGTGCTGAATGGCCGCGCAAAGATCAAGAACCCTCCCCTGCCGCTCGTGACGGTGCCCGTCGAACCCGCGCTCGGCGAAGAACTTTCACCGAGCTTCACGATACGCGACGCGGCCGACGGGCATAAAAAATATTTCGAACACGAGCTGCTCTTTCCCGTAGCCTGTTTTTACGACCCCAAGGTCTGCGAGCATCTGACATCAGACAGCGCCGCACGCCTGGGCGGAGCCACCCTTGCATACGCGATCGAAAGCCAGCTGTCGCCGAAATCGAACCCGATTTCAAGTGCGCTCGCGCTCAGAGCCATCGAGCTCATGCGCCGCAACATTCCGCAACTCTATAAAGACGCGAAGAACGATAAGCTGATCTCAAGCATGCTCTGGTCTTCGTCGATGATTTCGGTTTCGGCGGTTTCATCGCCCGTCGGTGTTGCCTTCTCGATCGCGAACGCGCTGAATGCGCATGACAAGGTGAATTTCTGCGACGCGTTATCGCTCATTCTGCCCCACGTCATGGAATATTACCTGACCGCCGCGCCCGCACAGTACATCAATATCGCGCGCGCGCTGGGTGAAGACGTCAAAGACATCTCGGTCATCGAAGCCGCGATTAAAGCCGTCGAAGGCGTGCGCCGCCTGTTTCTCGAAGTCAACCTGCCGACGCGCCTCTCTGAGTTCGATGTCAAAAAACACGAACTCGAAGACATCTCGCGCCTCGCCGCGGGATTTCCGCATCTCGAAAACGCGCCGCGCATGCTGACGCGCAACGAAATCGAATCGATTCTACTGGCGGCCTTTTAATGCGCCTGCGTCTTGGCATACTTCTTCTCGCCTGCGCGCCGCTCTTTGCCAACGCACCCGACCGTGCCTTCTGCGAGAAAATTCTCGGCGAGAACAAACGTTTTATCGACTTCCTGAACGCAGGCGTCTCTAACTTCGCCAATAAGGAGCATATCGAGGTGTTCCGCAGCGCCGCGCTCGAACACTACAAGGCGCATAAAGAGTTTCTCTCAGGCCATTATAAAGAAACCCATTCGCACATCCGCGAATCGCAGAAAATACTCAAAGACCTTTACCTGGTCGTGCTGAACGAATATTACCAGAAAGATACGCAGGCTCTGCTCGAAAAAAATTCTGCGATGATTATCGAAACCCGCGACGTGCGGGCGCTGCATTTAATCAAGCTGGGTTACCGCGACTTGCGCGTCTCTGAAATCTACGAGGGTAAGGGTTTTAACCACAATATTCACCTCTACTCGACGAAAATCTGGTTCTATATCGACGCGATTAAATACGCACGGCAGGCGAAACGCTACGCGTTTCTGGCGATTATCGAGAGCCAGACACCTTATGGCGAGAAAGACGACTTCAAACAGCAGACACTCGATGATTATTTCAACAAGCCAGAACCCGAAAAAATGCGCGACTTTGACAAGGTGCAGACACGGCTTATCAATCTCATTAACCGCAAATTAGTTGTAAATAACTACGATTTCTTCTTTCATCATTTCGATAATTACGGCTATATCAATACGGGAAAAAGAAACCAGTATGATGATTTTGTCGCCGGGCAGGCGGCAGAAGCCGCGCGGCCTAAAAAATAAGAACGCGGCTGTTATTCTTTATCTTTTCTTTCAATACCCAGTTTTTCTTCGATCGCCGAGACGCGTTTCAGGAGTTCGGGCACATACCCGAGTGAACTGTTGATCTTGTGCATCTCGCGCGCCGGGCGTGCGGGAATTCCAAAATACATCGTGCCGGGTTCTGAATCGGCAGCAATCGCACTCATGCCCATCACCAGACTGCCCTTGCGCAAGAGCACCTTACCCGAAACAGCGGTCTGTCCGCCGAGTGTAACATTGTCTTCCATGACGACGCTGCCCGCGAGCCCGGTATTACCAGCGATATAGACATATTTACCCACCTGACAATTATGCCCGACATGTACCTGGTCGTCGAACTTCGTGTAATCGCCGATCGTCGTCGACTCGATCGTCGCGCGATCGACAGAACAACTCGAACCCATCTCGACGTGATTGCCGACAATGACGTTACCGATCTGCGGTATCTTATAGCGCTGGCCGTCTTTATCGTAGAAACCAAAACCGTCGGCACCGATCACCGTCGCACTGTGAATGATGCAATGCTCGCCCAACACGCAGCCATACTTGATGACAACGTTGGGATGTATCACCGTGTGCGCGCCGATTTTGACATGGGGTTCAATCACCGCGTTGGGATGTATCACCGCGTTGGCGCCGATCACGGCACCCTCGAGAATCACCGCCCCGTGCATAATGACCGCGGACGCGTCGATCTTTGCCGTCGGGTGAATATACGCCGCGCCCTTCTCAGCGGCGAGCGGTGTCGGGATTTTCTCAAACAGTTCGAGAAGTTTGATGAAAGCGATACGCGCCTGGGGTTCTTCGACGACAATGGCATTGGCAAAATTCGGCGCCAGCGCCTTCGTTGTCAGCAGGGCATCGCACTCTTTGCTTTCGGGGTGAGCGTTCAGATTTTTCTTGCTTTCGACAAAGTAGATGAAGCCCTTTTGTGGCATCGCCGCGGCGTCGCGCACGCGTATCAGTTCGAGATCCCGCACCCCCTGAATCTGCAGGTCACCATTCCCTTGCAGGGTGCCGCCCAGTTTCTGAGCCAGTTCTGACAGTTTTATCATAAGAATAAGCCTAGCAAGCAGGGGCATGCAGCGTGACTGTCAAACAGAAAAGAGGTGACAATGCCGCCGCGGGGATTAACCCCGGGCTATGGAATCCGTAAAAAACACCAGTTTTCTCGACGCCGTCGCTGCGGGCATACAGCATGAAAAAGACTTTTTTGACTTCTGCATGAAGACACAAGAAGAACTTGTCAGCGGCCCGATTAAAGATTTCCTCTTTGATCTCGCAGAAGACAGCGAAGAGCATATCCGCATGATCGAAGGTATTTATAAGAAGTTTTCTGGCGGCAATGCCCTGCCCAATCTCAAACACCTGGGCCAGGTGCATAAGTTCCAGTCTACTTCGATACAGAAGCTCTTCAAAAAGCTCGACCGTAACCTGAAGCAGAGCGCAAAGGGTAATGAAATCGAGGCGCTCCGCCTTGCCCTGCAAGAAACCCAGGATGCATTCCATGCCTTTGGCAAGCTGGCAGAGAAATTCGTCGACCAAGGTACGAAGATACTGTTTCAGCAGATGGCGAACTTTAACAAAGAGCGCGCGGTGCTGCTCGAAGGTTCTCTGGTTTTCCAGCAACCGCATGCCGACCGCGACTCGGCCGGGAGTTTTCATGAAGAGGCGATGAGTATTACCCTCGATGCCCCGAAAAAAACCGCGGCAAAACCCCAAAACAAGGCAAAGCCGGGCAAAACGAAGACCCCCCCCAAAACCAAAAAGAAGCCGGCGGCAAAGAAAAAAGCGCCCCCAAAGCCAAAGGCAAAAGTAAAAACCAAGAAGAAAAAATAATACTCACCGTTTCGTTGTAAGCTGCCGATAATATAACAGGCCTGACCAAGCCTCTAAAGGTGGTGGGCCCATGAAACTTATGCAGCACTCTAACGAAGGCCGCCTGATTGATTTTGCGGCCGCGATGAATAAAATCAC
>JAFLED010000022.1 GCA_017302045.1 Spirochaetota bacterium | reverse complement strand
TCGCGAGTGCGTCGGCCTCGGAATTCATCATGACAAAGTATGTACTTACCTGCGTGACATCGAAGAGCTTGCGTATATTCTGGTTCGCACTCAGCAATATCGCCTGACCATCGAGACTCTGCACTGTGCTTAACATCGTAAAAAGCACGCCGATACCGGCCGAATCGATCATGACGAGATTTTTAAGGTTTACGATGAAGTTTTTTACTCCCTGCTTTACCTGTTTTTCAAAGTCTTCACCCAGCTTATTGGCGTTGTAAATGTTCATATCGCCCGAGAGATCGAATATCGCAATCTCGGGACTGATCGGCTTGATTTCGTAACGCAGTTCCCTATCCATCGTTTCTCCTTAAAAAAATCTGTTACCCCGTTTTTTTAAACGGAATAAAAACAGCGGCGACGGTTTTACCGTCTTCTGTATCGAAGCGGAAGCTTTGGGGATCGATATCCCCCGATTTGAGCGCGTTGATCACCATCGTGAACCCGAGCCCCGCGCCTTCGGCATCGGCGCGGTTACGGTCGAAAAACTGCCGCATGTCGCCACCCTGCAGCGCCTTCGACCACTTATCGTTGAGACGGTCGCGCTCAGCGCCTTCTACGGGAAAGCCGTTTCTTGCCGAAAGGCGCAGGCCACTGGCGTCGAACTGCAGACAGATTTCGATTTTAAGACCAGCCGCAGCGAGCTGGGCCCTGTATGCGGAGGGCCCGCCGGTTTGTAGTATTCTACGGAACTCGGGTAAAAAGGCCGCGGCTTCGGCCTCGGAACGGCCTTGCAGTAACAAATGCTTCAGGTTCGCTTTCACCGCGTTAGTCGCGATCTCTTTGAGTATGATCGCAGCTGTCATCAGCATATCGGTCTGGCCAAAACGGGACAATATTTCTTCTAATGTTTCTTTAATCTGCTGCTCGCTTTCAGGGGTAATGGTGTAAGCACTCAGTCTGACACAAGAGTCTTTATTCATTGACCCTCGTATCTCGCTTCTTAGTTCGCCAGCAGCCCGCGCCTCATCGATCACAATTCCGTTTTCACGAATAGACATAGCGGGTAATCAGGTAGCTTTTCAAGAATGGTCACGAGCGGTGAAACGAAAAAAAAATCTTCTATTGTCACAAGCCTGACGCTGTGGTATATTGGCCTTACGGTCGTGAACATCGGCGTGTTCTGGGTCGGCGCCGGGTCAAACCAGATGCGCCTGATTTCAGAGAAAGCGACGATCTCGGCAAGATCCGTTGCCTATGAAGTGTTGCGACGTGTGCAACCCTATATCGACGCCGCAAAACAGCAAAAGAATCCTGCAGATGAGTTCAGCGCAGCGCAAAACCGGTTTGACGCACTGCTCAAAAACGGCAAGCCCCGCGATATTCTGCCCGGCTACAGAATTGTAAGCTCCGCCTCAGAACTGATTTACCCAACCGACAAGAAGACCGGCAAAAAAGGCGAAGCAACCGCCAAAGAGATTCTCGATTCGCTCAAGGCATTACAGTTAAAAGAGATCAAGAACGAGATGTTTATTGGAGTTCCCGATCTGGTGCGCCGTGAGATCGATCTTTATGTGCCGCTGACCAGCGGCGGCACAAACGATCTCATTCTTGTCAGCCGCGTACCGTTGCCCGATATCGAAAAAGAAATTTCAGGTCTGATTCGTCTCGGTATCGGTATGGTCGTCTTGCTGCTCGCGTTGCAGACCGGTATGGGATTTCTCATCTACCGGAATTTCGTGGTACCGATCAAGGGTGTCGGCGCCGCCGCACTGCGTCTCTCGGCGGGAAACTTCGACCAGATAGAAAATAAACGCCCGAAAGACGACGAAATCAACCAGCTCATCAACTCATTCAACACGATGAGCTTTGAACTCAAAAAAAACCGCGATATCATGCAGCTCGAACTCAATATCGCGCGCAAGATTCAGGCTTCGATTTTACCGCAAACCCTGAAGGCGGGCCGGCTCGTCGCGCATATTCATTATAACCCGCTGCAAACCGTATCGGGCGACTACTACGATTTTCTCGAACTCAGCGACGGCTCGATCGCTATCTTCATCGGCGACGCTTCGGGACACGGTGTTCCCGCGGCATTTATCACCGTCATGGCAAAAGTTTACTTCACCTCGCTTGTCGAAAAAATCAGTTCACCGGCCGAGCTTCTCTCGGCTATGAACGACCGTATGGCCGCGTATTTTGCCGGCGCGGGCCTCTACCTGACCGCCTTCTACCTGCGGATTTACCCCGATGGAAAATCGATCTATTGTAACGCGCTGCATCCCGACCCGATTATTCTGCGCGCGAATGGCGAGACAGATCTGCTCAAAGCCAGTGGTTTTTACGTAGGGATGTTAAAGAAGGTCTTTCGTAAATACGAAGATGTCGAAATCACACTGAACAATGGCGACCGGCTTGTACTCTACACCGATGGTCTCACCGAAGCGATGAATACTGAAAGCGCCATTTTCAGCGCCGAACGTCTGATCGCGCTCACCGAAAATAACCGCGGTGCGGGCCCGGCAGATATTATACAGAATACCATACGCGAGGTCGCCGAACACCAGGGTGATGCAAAACGCCAGGACGACGAGACTCTGATTGTCGTAGAAATCGGTGAGTCGGGCCTGCCGGTTGCCGCTGCAACACCTGCCGGGGTGACCGAAAAACATACCCCTCTCGAATTCGAAAAATCGGAAAAATACACAACCGCTTTCGAAACGGTCAGCAAAACCGCAGGCCCGGAAACACCGGTATGGCGTATTCGCCGTAGTACCGAAAACTATCTAAAGAAGAAAGAGCTCTTCAACGCACTCGCCGGCTTCGTCATACTGAACCAACGCAAGGCGGGCGACGCCAATGTACTCTTCCATATTGGTCTCACGCTCTATGGCCTGAAGTTTTTTAAAGACAGCATCGTTTACCTCGATCTATGCCTCGCGACAGATGCGCGTATGGCCGATGCGCACTGGCTTCGCGGGCTTTGCCTCATCAAACTGCGCAGCCATAAAAAGGCCCTCAGCAGTGTGCAGGCCGCGCTCGCCGAAAAACCCGACGATGAGCGTTACCTGGCAACCCTGCAAAAATTGCAAGGCGGCAAGGGATGACCGATGCCCGCGGCCTGCCGGCGGGCGAAAAATTTTACCGCAGCCAGATTTTTTCGGGGGCGGTATTCGTTGCGGCGCTGCTACTTTTTGCTTTCCTCTGGTTCTTTATGGTGCATTCGGTGCGCATCAAAGAACTGCGTTACCGTCTTAAAGCGGCCAACGACCAGAACACCAGCGTACGTACCATGTCGCTCGTCAGCCGTTACAAACTACTGAGAGAATCCGCTACGGAAAACGATCCCGGTGCGACCTATGCGCGCGAAGGGCGTGTCATGCAGATACTCGCCGAGACGGCTTACCTCAACGACGCCGAAGAATTCAATTTCGCCGAACGCGCAGCGAAACTGACCGTCGATTTTTTCGACCTGATTTCGGGTATGCCCCCTTATAAACACGAGCGCAGTTCGAAAGAAAACCGCATACTCGAACGCGCATTTTATCATGAAATCACCCGTTCTTATAAAGATGCGATCGCACAATACGACGTGGCGCTGGGTCTGCGGTCTGCCCCCGATACGCGTGCGTACGCAATGCTGCACCGCGGCTTTTGCCAGGCGGTGGGCGGTAGCCGCACCAAAGCCGTGGGCGACTTTAAAGAAGTCATCCGCACGGCGACAGATGAAGAATACATAGAAACAGCAAAAGCTCTGCTTGCGATGCTTTCTGAAATTGAAAGCGCTCTTAAAGAAGTCGATGCCATGCCAGCTTCGGTACAAAAGGCTGCAGCCTATTACAATCTCACCGCCTACGACCAGGCGATCACTACCCTCAAGGCAGTGCCCGCAGCGCAGAATAACTCAGAGGCGCTGTATTATCTGGCTCGTGCGCAAGAAGAAACCGGCCAGGCAAAGCAGGCCGCCGACAACTACCGCAAGGCGATCAAGATGAACGCGGCTGCGCCCTGGGCCGTCAAAGCCAACCGCCGCATTTTTGCGCTCGGCGCTTTTTATGCCGCCGGTAAAGAATACCGTATCGAGTCGAAGGCAAACGTCGAGAAGGGTATCATTCAGGATGCGGAACTGCTCAAAGATGCGCGACGTTTCGAAAAGGTCAGCGAACGCATCGAAGAGGGTGAAAAGAAAACCGTTGCTGCCTATCTCGGCGAACCGGCTCCCGAGGTGAAAACCGCGCTGGCACCGACAGCAACGCCGCCTGCCCCGGTACCTGCGGCAAAGACGGCACCCGCGGTGGCCGCGAATTCCGCAGAGGTAAATCCGCCGCAGACCGCAGTCGCCCCACCTGCTGCGCCCGCAGCACCGGCACCGCCCGACGAGAAGGGTAAAAACGTCAGCGGGCCAGACTGGGCAAAGCTCGAAAAATTACCGCGCGCAGAGAAAATCGCTTATATTCATCGTCATAAGAGAGTCGAAAGCGTTATGCTCGAAAACGGTAACCAGTTCTCCGGCCTCAAGATTTCAGAGAATAAAGAAAAGCTGATTTTGTTCACGGCGCTTGGCAGGGTCGTGATTCTCAAGTCAGATATCGAAACGCGGGAAACAGTAGCCCCCTGAAGCTATGCCTGCCTTCAGACGTTTTAGTATCCTGTTTTTGTTTTCTGCGACGGCCATCGCCGCGGTGGATATCCGCGAGGGTGTCGAATATGACCTCTACCTCGACGACGGCCAGACCTTGAGCAAGGTCAAGGTAATCGAAAGCGGGCCGGTGACCATCAGAGCACAGGTGGGCGGTCTCGCCGAAGAGGTAAAAATTCCGCGCAAGGCGATTCGTTCGGCGAAGGTGCTTATTAAAAAGCCTTTTTTTTCGGCATGGGAAGTGGCGCTGTATGGGGATATCCACATGGCGCAGGGCGATCTCACGCTGCTGACGCGATTTTTTCCCATGGGTTCTCTGAATATCACCGCGCACCTGAGAAAACGCAACAAGTATGTCTGGGTCAACGCGCTCCATGCCGAGGTGAATTATTTCTACGCGACCGACGGCGAGCGCCGCATGCAGATGGCGGGTTTTGCGCTTGGCCCGCGCTGGTATTTTCAGGGCCCGCAATTCGGCTGGGTTGTGGGTGCGGGCGGGGGCACGGCGGCCCTGTTTCTCAAATCGTATAATTTCACGCGCACCAGCAGCGCGGGTCTGTTTTTCCTTGAAACGGGGATTACCAAAGATTTTGGTAAAAATATACGTGTTTATGCGCTGCTGCGGGCCAACTACTGGCTCGACAGCCAGGCGGTGCTCGCCTCTACCGGCCTGCGTCTCGGCGCGGGGTATGTGTGGTAGGTCTTTACAAATACGTCTTTACAGTGTCGCAAAAAAAGACCAGCGTGTCGTCTAATATGCATAGGCCGTAGGATTACCCTGTCTGGCATGCTATTATTCGAATGATGCAAAGACTTTTGCCACGGCCTCTGTTTGCTGTCCTTTTCGGGGCGGTGATGCTTTCGTGCAATCAGGACGCGGCGGATCTGCTGTTTGATAAGAAGATTGTGGCGCCGGTGATTCCCCAGGTAATCAACGTTACCTCATCAAATGCCAACGGAACTTATTCGACCGGTTCGCTGATTCAAGTACAGGTAATCTTTAATACGACAGTGGTAGTCAACGGCACGCCACGGTTGACTTTGAATACCGGCAACCCGGCCACAACGAACGTAAATTACACATCAGGTTCAGGTTCTAATACATTAACTTTTACCTATACCGTAGCCGCATTGAACAGCAACACGGATCTCGATTATACCTCGACTACTGCGTTGGCCCTGAACGGGGGCACGATTGCCGGAACTACGGGAGTTGCTGCAACTATAACGTTGCCTGCCCCGGGATCGGCCGGTTCTTTGGGTGCGAATAAAAATCTGAATATCGACACCACGGTTGCTCCTCCCACTGTTCTGAGTGTTACTGCGGGCACTGCGAATGGAACTTACGGTCCAGGATCGACGATCTCTGTGCGGGTGCAGTTTTCATCGAACGTCACCGTTACCGGCACCCCACAGCTGGTACTTAGCACCGGGTCCCCAACCACAACAGCTGTCAATTATTCAGGCATGTTTACCGCCGATACCTTGCAATTCGATTATACGATCGTTTCAGGTAACAACTCAGGCGATCTTGATTATGCTTCGACCGCCGCATTGGTTTTAAACGGTGGTACTATCATCAGCACATCAACGCCGAATCCTGCTGCAATACTAGGCTTGGCAACACCTGGCGCCGCGAATTCACTAGGTGCAAACAAAGCAATTGTCATCGATGCCGTGGTTCCTGTAATTACAAACATTACCTCTTCTACAACAAACGGCAGTTACAAGGCAGGCGACAGCATTTCCATTCAGGTAACATTTTCAAAAAATATTTCGGTAAGCAGTGGCACACCGACATTGAGTTTAAACTCCACCGGGACTGCGACTTACGTGTCTGTCTCCACAAACACGCTGACATTTACCTACACCGTCGCCGGTACAGAAACGGCGAGTGATCTGGATGTCACGTCATTGCTCTTGAATGGTGCAACTATTGCAGATTCCTTGGGCAACTCAGCGAACATATCCATATCCGGAACATCACTTGCTACAAATAAGAATATCGTTATCGATACCACCGCTCCGAAAGTTTCCAGTGTCAATTCATCAATGGCTGACGATGTATATACCGTTGGGCAAGTCATATCAATTCAACTCAATTTTGACGAGCCAGTAGTCATTACAGGTTCGCCACGCCTGTTACTAGAGACAGGTGCCACTGATGCCAATATATTTTGTAGTGCTGCAGCGCTTTCAACAACGCACAACTGCTCCTACACTGTCAGTGCCGGCGAAAGCTCTGCGGATCTGGATTACCAGAATAGCGGGGCTCTCACACTAAATGGCGGCACCATTAATGATGCTGCGGGCAACCCAGCTAATCTTACCTTGGTTGCGCCTGGGGCGGCAAATTCCTTAGGTGCAAATAAAAATATTAAGATAGACACCAGTGCGCCGACCGTCGTGAATATAACTTCGACGATGGCAGATATGAATTATAGTGTGCCCGTGAATATTGACATTCAAGTAGTTTTTTCAAAGCGAGTAAACGTCACCGGCCTTCCCGAACTTACACTTCAGGCACAGCAGAAACTCGTTGTTTGCACAGGGATATCTCTAGGCACGTGGGTAGCCACACCGATCTCAGGGTCTGGTACAAACACAATAGTCTTCAGAGTGAATGCGACGTCGTTGTGCAGCCTTGATCTCGATTACCAAGGGACAAGCTCTCTAGCAAATGCCGGCGGAAGTACGATCCAGGATTTATCCGGAATTAATGCGGTGCTCACTTTGTTCACTCCGGGTACCACAGGCTCATTAGGCTTTAACAAAAACATCCGTATCAATAACTGAACTATCGTACGTGCCTGGACAAATTGCCCGTTTTAATAAGCAACAGTGACTCACCTACTTCTCTTCAGCCCACTTCAGATTCAAAAACTTCATCGCATCCGCTTCGTGCATAAACAGCCGCTTCTGCACATCGTGAACCATCGGCAATAACGGCCCAAAATTGCGACCGCCGATAATCAACGGTAGCTTGGGTTCGAGTATCTCTGAAATATAACGCAGCGGCTCGGCCTGCGCGGGGCCGAAATTCGGCACCGAAGAGAGGTTGAGAATAATTTCGTCGTCTTGTGTCTGCGCCTTTAGCAACGGCGTATAGAGATTCTGGAACTGCTGCACCGAGTAGCGACTGAACTGACCGGCGAAGGTAAATTTCGTAACACCCGTCATGTGATCTACACCGACATTTGCAAACGAACTCTTACCAGTATAGTCCTTTGCAATGACGAGAATGCGCTTGAGCATTTCCAATTTCTGCTGCAGCTGCTGCGGCGCGGTCGGCTTCACAAGATATTCGCTGACACCAAATGCGCTGCACTGCAGCAGCATCTCTCGCGACCGGTCGGCGGTAAAGATCACCACCGGCGTCTCTTTTGTTCTCGGGTTTTCACGGATTTTTTTCAGCGCGTAGAGGCCGTTCTTACCGGGTAGGTTAAGATCGATCATGATAGCATCGAACGCATTACCGGGCAATTGTTCGAGCCCCTGCTCGGCGCTGTTGCAAAAAAGGCCGGTAAAACCGACTTTCTCGAAGACCGAACGCAGCAGCATTTGCTGCGCCGGATCATCAACCATAACGAGAGCTTTCATTGCAGCACTTTTTCCTGAGTCATAAACGGGCCTTTCTGACGGGCTGACCATCCTTTCTTACACGCGGTTCCGGAATGCGGAAAATGATTTGCGAAGAGCCCGGCAATATAAATGTACTCCATGCCCCGGATTTATCCGTATTATTTGGCCAACCGGCCGGTAACAGCAGACAAACTACTGCCCGTGACCGATAAGTATTCCGGTAAGACCTTCGCCGAAGTGGCGCAGGCCGACGCGGCCGTGATCGACCAGGCCATCGCAGCGGCGGTCGCGGCGGAAAAAAGCATGGCGGCGCTCGCCGCTTTCGAACGCCGCGCGGTGCTCGAACATGTGCTGACGCGTATCGGCGAGAGGCAGAGCGAACTCGCCGAACTCCTGTGTGTCGAAGCCGGCAAACCCATTAAAGACGCGCGCGGCGAAGTCACACGCCTCATGGATACCTTTCGTATCGCGATGGAAGAAGCGACCCGTATCGGCGGCGAGGTGATGCCGCTCGATATAACGCCGCGCACGAAGGGCTACCGCGGGTTTACGAAACGTGTGCCCATCGGCGCGTGTTCTTTCATCAGTCCTTTTAATTTTCCGTTAAATCTCGCGGCACATAAAATTGCGCCAGCGATCGCAGCCGGATGTCCCTTTGTGCTGAAACCTGCAAGCCTGACGCCGCTCGGCGCGCTTATATTGGGAGAAATTCTCGCCGAAACCTCTTTGCCCGAGGGTGCTTTCTCAATTCTACCCTGCTCGCGCGAAGGCGCCGACCTTTTTGTCACCGACGAGCGGCTGAAACTTTTGAGCTTCACGGGTTCGGCTGAGGTCGGCTGGAAAATGAAGGCACGCGCAGGCAAAAAGAAAGTGACGCTCGAACTCGGCGGCAATGCCGCCTGCATTGTCGATGCCGGCACCGATCTCGACACCGCCGTGCCGCGTATCATCTTCGGCGCGTTTTACCAATCGGGTCAAAGCTGCATCAGCGTGCAGCGTATTCTCGTACACGAATCGCTGTACGAAGACTGTAAAAACCGCCTCGTTCAGGCAACGGCCGCGCTCAAGGCAGGCGATCCGCACGATGAGAATATCTTTATCGGCCCGATGATCTCTGTGAGTGAGGCGACACGCCTTGCCGGCTGGATAGAAAGCGCCGCGGCAAACGGCGCGCGCGTGCTCTGCGGGGGTAAACGCGCGGGTACGATGCTCGAACCGACTCTGGTTGAGAACGTCAACCCCACTGACGCGCTCTATGCCGAAGAGGCGTTTGGGCCCGCGGCGATTCTCGAGAAATTTACCGACTTTAACGATGCACTGGAGCGGGTCAATCAGGGTCGTTACGGGTTACAGGCCGGCATTTTCACCAAAGATATTGCGAAAGCCATGCACGCCTGGGATACCCTCGAAGTCGGCGGTGTGGTCATCGGCGATGTGCCGAGCTTTCGCGTCGACAATATGCCGTATGGCGGCGTCAAAGACTCAGGCCTCGGCCGCGAAGGCATTCGCTCGGCAATCGACGATATGACCGAAGTGCGGCTCATGGTCGTTAAGTGACAAAGTCGTGAAAAAGAAGACGCCCGAAGGCACCGGCTACCATTTCAAGGGAAAGATCTGGGTTTTTAACGGACCCACGCCGTGGTATTTTGTCACACTCCCCCAAAAAATCGCGGCCGAGATACGTCTCTTTCACGGCAGCTTGCAAAAAAATTTCGGTACGATTCGCGTCACCGCTTCGGTCGGAAAGACAACCTGGAAGACGTCGGTTTTCCGCGATACGAAATCCGACTCGTATGTTTTACCGTTAAAAGCAGAAATCCGTAAGAAAGAAAATCTGACCGCCGGCAAGACTTTGCAGGTATCGCTTGCGATCGCAGGCGGCTGAAAAATTACGCGGCAACCGAAGCATAGAGCGCGCGGCAGAGCGCGAGCGTCTTATCGGGGCGCACTTTATAGTCCATCTTGTTACAGACATAACCGAACGCCAACTTTGCTTTCGGGTCGGCGAGCGCGAGCGGCCCCCCCATGCCTGAATGGCCGAAGGCTTCGACATTCGGCGAATAGAGCCAGCGTTCTTCTTTGAGAAAGCCGAGGTTCCAGCCGAGGGGTTTTTGCAGCACCAGGTCATAACGCAGCGGGTTTTCGCGCATGAGTTCTGCCATCAGCGCCGCATTGGCAAACTGCAATTTACCCGATTTGCCGCCGAGCGCGAGCACGTTCATCACCTGCGCCAGCGAGCGCGCATGAGCGACACCGTTGACCCAGGGCAGCTCCAGGCGATGCACCCAGGGTTCGTTGAATATTTCGACACTTTTGGGCCCCATCGAAGGATTCATATACGCCTTTTCAATAGAGCGATTGCCTGAAATAAAAGCGCGACCGACACGCCCCTCGGTCGTTTCGCCGCGGATGATGTCGGGGATGAGCGCGGACAGGCGGTCGAAAACCGAAACCGGGTAGAGCGTCGCGAGGTCGCCTTCGTATTCGGGGGGCAGGCCGATAAAACAATCGGCGCGCAGCTTCTTTGCCACCTCGCGCGCAAAAAACTGACCGACGCTTTCGCCGGCAACCTGGCGAAAAAGCTCGGCGGCATAGGCACCCCACACCTGCGCGCCATAGCCTTGCATACTGCCGGGAACAAAGAGCGGTTTCTGCATCGAAAGTGCATTGTACACACGGGACTGGTTATTGCCGAAGTCGGAGAGCGTCAGCGGTGTATCGACTGCATAAAGCCCCGCACGGTGTTCGAGCAAAAGGCGGCAGCTGATATCTTTTTTACCGCCGAGGGCGAAATCCGGCCAGTAGAAAGAAACAGGCTTTTCGTAATCGAATCGCTTACGCGTGGCTAAAATGAGAAAACACAGCGAAGTCAGCGCTTTGGTTACAGAAAAGACCGTGGTGAGCGTGTTTGCTTTCCAGGGGGCACGCGTTTTGGTGTCGCCGAGCCCAGCCCAGGCATCGACCACTTTTTCTCCCTTATGAAAGACACAGATCGCACCGCCGATCTCTTGCCCGTCGTTAAAATTTTTTTCGAATGCCTGCACGAGCGGCGCAAAACGCGCTTGCCATTCGCCGCTAATCTCTGCCACGCGCCAGTGTTGTTTGCGCTTAATGCGCGTCCAGCCAGGTTTTCATATTGGCAAAACACTCGATCTCTTCTTCGAGAATCGGTATATGCCCCGAGTTGTTGTATTCATGGTATGCGGCGTTGGGCATTTTGCGGGCAATTTCGCGCGCCTGCACATGATCGACCACGCGGTCATGCGAGCCTGTAATAAAGAGGGTATGCGCTCCGTGCCCCGTGAGTACCGGCCGCAGGTCGCTGCGATCGATGATGTTGAGCCACGCCCCCATCACCTCGGGTGAAATATTCAGCATCTGTTCGCGGTAAACCTTTACATACCCCTCGGCATCGGCACGGCGGAAAAAAGCCTTCGCATCGTGGACGCCGGTTTCGAAAATATTTTTGAAC
Source organism: Spirochaetota bacterium (assembly GCA_017302045.1). GTDB lineage: Bacteria > Spirochaetota > Leptospiria > Turneriellales > Turneriellaceae > Turneriella. Next base: position 11,952 of record JAFLED010000022.1, on the reverse strand, counting down.
GCGTCGGGCAACGAACGTATGAAGACAAATGGTAAATGCAACGCCGCCGAAAGCTTCAGCCGGTAGAGATCTTTCGCGAAACCGAGAGGTCCCTTTACCGGGCCATGAATTACCGGACCGATCGCGATGACGCGTTTGACGAGTTCGGGGTGTTGTACGGCGAGCGCCAGCGCGATCAGGCCGCCCGTCGAATGCCCTACGACAGTTACTTTTTTTTTGCCTACGATTTCTTTGATTGCAGCCGCTTGTATGCCGGTTACTTTAATGATATCTGCATCGTGAATGTCGTCGGCCTGCGACGCCGGATGGTGCCCGACGAGATCCATATTATGCGTGGTGCCGAGTTCCGCGAAATCTTTGAGCACAGGCCCCCAGAAGTTGCGTACGGAACACCAACCGTGTATCAGGATAAAAATTTCTTTGCCGTCGCCGTATGTTTCGTAGGAAAAACGAAACCGACCGGCCTTGACTTCATGGGTCGCCATCGGTCGGGAAGAGTTGATTCGGCAAGGGCGCAGTCAATCATTTGCCGTCATGAGAGACGCAAGGCGGCAAAGCAGCGCCGCTCAGTGACTAGTGACGACGATCGACGACGGCTGTTTTTTGAGGCCCGCGGCGCAATAGTCGAGCAACTCGCGCTTCTCTTTCTCGGCTTCGGCACGGCAGCGCGAGGCCTGCCGGCCAAAGTTACGGCAATCCATGAGGCGCGCCTGATAGACCTCGCGCGAATTTTCGATACACCGGCGGTGCACCTCGGCGATCGGTGCAGAGGCAAAAATCAACGCCGCGGGGGCAAAAAGACACAGATACTTCAGCCGACTCAGGAAAACGGGAAGATGAAGACGCGATGAGGCAGATGATTTCATGGTTTTCCTCCTGAAGTTTTGGGTAAGAGAGCGAAAGGTCGGTTTGCCAGCTTAACAAAAAGCATACCTCCGTCAATCGGGAAAAACTATTTTTTGCTTTAAGTTTAGAGTTTTTTGCGGGTTTAACTCGCATAGAATTCGCGGAAAAAACGGTAAATGTATACCTTAATAAAGATTTTCAGCATGTTTACGTTTTAAAAACCAGCGGAATGGCGCATAAAGTGCTTATCGTTGACGACTCGCAGATTATGCGCGATGTGCTTTCGAAATTTCTTTCGAACTATAACCTCGAAATTGTCGGCACGGCACGCGACGGTGAAGAGGCGGTGACGATGTTCCGCAACCTGGCACCCGATCTGGTAACCCTCGACATTACCATGCCGAAAATTGACGGGGTGGCCGCGCTGAAAGAAATGAAGAAAATCCGCTCCGACGCACAGGTCATTATCGTCTCTGCGATCAACGACAAGAGTGTAGTTCTCAAAGCCCTCGATGCCGGCGCTGCACTCTTTATCAATAAACCCGTCTCCGAGGCCGCAGTGCGCGGCGCGATTGAAAAAGTTCTCGGCCCCGAGCAGTGAAAACAGCCCTACGCACGGCACTCTTTGCCGTAGCCTTCGCAGCTCTCTCTCCCCTTGCAGCCGTTGATCGCTCGGGTATCAAGGCCCAAAGCGGCGTCATCGATTTTTCAACGAGCGAACTTTTACCCGACGATACACTTTCTCTCGACGGCGAATGGAAATTCTTCTGGCATGAGTTTATCCCCGCGAATGGCAATCCGCCGAAAGGTGAACCGATCGACCTCAAGGTGCGCGGTACCTGGAAACATGCGCACTACGACGGTACATTACTGCCCGCCGAGGGCTGGGGCAGTTACGAGCTGCTGGTCATCGTACCGCGCACGCAGAACCGCCTCGCTCTCAAAATTGCGAATATCGGTACAGCCTATAAGCTCTACGCCAACGGACAACTGATCGCGCAACAGGGGATTCCCGCCGAGACAGCGGCGGCTGCGGTATCGCGCACCGTACCCGTGGTGGCACACCTGCCCGCCGCCGATGCCGGTGGACGTATTCTGCTGGTGATGCATGTTTCGAATTTCGACGACAGGCATGGGGGTATCTGGCAGACGATTCGGCTCGGCGTATCGGGTTTTATCGAACACTCTTTTCGCGAAAGCCACACGCTCGCGGCGTTTCTCTTCGGCGCCATTTTTATGATCGCGCTGCACCACTTGCTGCTCTTCATTCGCCGCCCGCAGGAAAAATCGAACCTTGCATTCGCAATTCTTTGCGTGCTGCTGGCGCTGCGGGCTCTTGTCGAAGGTAACCGTTATCTCATGGTTCTTTTTCCTCAATTTCCCTGGATACTGAATTCGAAAGCGGCTTACCTGACCTTTTACGGCGCACTCGCCCCGAGCGCGTGGTTTCTGCGCATCATGTTTCCGCGGCAATTCCATAAAGTCGTTTTCATTACCATCGTCGCGGTTATGCTTCCGGTCTGTCTCGCGGTCGTGGTACTACCCCCGCGGATCTACACCGAGACACTCACACCGGTACAGATATTCTCGCTGCTCTTGATGATTTACAGCGTCGTCGCCGTCGTGCGCGGGGTGTTTGCAAAAGAGCGCGGGGCGAAGACGCTGGCAATCGGGATTCTAGGCCTCTTTATTGCGGCAACGATCGACATTCTGACTGTCGCGAATATTCTCAACTTGCCCGAAGTTTCACCCTTCGGCCTCATCGGCTTCATTCTCTCGCAATCGTTGCTCATCAGCATGCGCCAGGAGGATGCCCACCGTAACCTCGAAATTCTCGCGGCAGAGAACAAAAGTCTGATCGAATCGATGGAAATCAAAATTCTCGAACGCACGTCGACGATCGCAGAACTCAGCGCCGAGGGCGACGCGGTGCTCGACTCTCTTTCCGAAGGTGTATTTCTCATCAACCGCGATAAAATCGTAGGCAATAAATTTTCGCGCAAGATCTTTGAAATTCTCGAGATCGAACAGGCCGACATCGCGCAGAAACCCTTTGCCGAGGTGATTCGCGGCATTACAGGCGAAGATTTGTCTGAAGACGCGCGGCTCTTCCTCAATGTGCTTTTTAATCCCGCGATGGACGACGAGACCGTCGAACAATTAAACCCGCTGCATAAAATTACGCTGCGCGGCAGGTCATCCGCCAGCGAAAAAATCATTCACTTCAATTTCTCGCGCCAGCGCCGCAACAAAGAGATCATGGCGGCCTTCGTATCGGTGCGCGACATTACAGCCGACGAGGCACTACGCGTCGAGATCGAAGAGCGCGAGGCGCGCGCCCGCACACAGCTCGAGATTGTGCGTACGCTGTTCAGCGTAAACCCAGAAGCGTTGCAGGCCTTTTACGGCAGTATCGAGAACGAAATCGAAGACATCGACCAGGCGTTGCGGCCCGAGGGTGACGATGATGTACGCACGCGCATCGAGAAAATCTACCGTGCCGCGCATACGGTAAAAGGGAGCGCGCAGCTTTTTAAGGTCAACTTTATCGCCGAAGAAACGCATAGTTTCGAGGCCAAAATGCAGGATCTGCTGAAGCGCGAAGACCTCGAAAATCTCGATATGATCGCGGTTAACATCGCTTATACCGAACTGCAGACGGCGCTCAACGAATTTGAAGAGATGATTCTCAAGATTCTCAAATTTCAGAAAGAAGCCAGCAGCATGCATGTCAATGCCATTGAGATGCTGCGCGATTCGCTGCCGAAAATGGTCGATGAGATCTGCGGCAAGCTGGGTAAAAAAGCGGTCATTCGGTTTGAAAACTTTTCGACCGAAATAATTCCGCGGCGTTTTTTTGCGCCGCTCAGGGATAGTCTCGTGCAATGCGTGCGCAACTCTTTGGCGCACAGTATTGAAGCGCCCGAAGCGCGCCGCGCGGCAGGTAAACCCGAAACCGGGGATATTTTAGTGGCGGCGCGCGACAGCGAAGAAGAACTTTATATCGTGGTGCGCGACGACGGCAAGAGCTTCGACGTAGCGGCCATACGGCGGCGGGCCAAAGAGCGCGGCCTCGGCAGCGCCGCTGAAATCGCTGCCATGAGCGACAAAGATGTAATCAATTTTATCTTCAAATCGGGTTTCAGCACCGCCGAACCCGGCGGCCAGGTTTCGGGTCGCGGCGCCGGCATGGACGTCATTGCAAAGAAGATCGAACAGGTCGGCGGTAAAATACGCATCCAGTGGGCGCGCGGGGCCTTTACTGAGTTTACCTTCGTCTTGCCGAAAAAATAATGGCCTATGTCGGGTGTGCCACCACAAGATAGCCCACCGCCGCAACCTACGGCCGCTTCGCGCGAAGCCGATTTTCAGCGCATCTACAACAAAAGCAAGACACGTGTACTGAACTATATCTCGCGCTCGGTGCGCGACCGCGACGAAGCGCTCGATCTGTTACAAGAAGTCTTCATTACCTTTTACGACAAGCTGCCAGAGCTTGATATCTCGACCGACCGCATCGAGTCGTGGCTCGTGAAAACCGCGCGCAACGTGATACTGACGTATGTGCGCGATACGCACCGCCGCCTGACGCGCGACCTGCAAAACACGCAAGAGAGCGACACCTGGGAGAAAGACGACCAGGTCGGTAAAATTTACCAGAAGGAGCTAGAAAAACATATCGATCACTTTCTCGAATCGCTGAACGACCAGGAACGCAACCTGTTTATTCTGCAGAAAATCGAACAGGTAAAATATAACGATCTTGAAAAAATTCTCAATATTCCACAGCGTACGATGAAGCGTATGGCGGCAAACCTGTTGCAGCGACTCAAAGAACGCACGACTTTCGACAAAGATTATCTCGAAAACTGAGTCCAGGAAAAATTCCGGTAGATTTCCGCGGGGCCGAAGTTTGCCTTGTATGCCATTTTCTCATGCTGCGCGAGGTAGAGCCCGAGATTCAGCCACGGCAAATTCAGCTCGCGGACTTTGTCTATCCCACAGAGAATATTAAATGTACCTAACGACCGTTCGGCCAGCGCGGGCTCGAACACAGAATACACAGCCGACAGCGCATCGTCGGTGACATCGAAAATAGCGAAAGCGATGACGGCATCGTTTTCGCTTAACGTCAGTTCGAGCGTACCCGCGGGGTTCATGTACATCTGCTGGATCATCGCCGCCGCGAGGCTCTTGCGCACCGCGAGCAGCGACTTTTCGCCGAAGTCTTTGTGGCGGCCAAGCTGGTAACGCACGTAGAGCTCGAACTTTTCTTGCGTGGGCCGGGGTTCGCCCCAAACCACGGATACGCCGGCATTACGTTTCAGGGTGCGTCGAAATGCGCGGTTGGGTTTAAAATCCGCCGCGCGAACACGATAGGGAGTGCATTCGCGGCAACTACGGCAGTATGGCTTGTAATAATCGACCCCATAACGCCGGTAGCCTTTGTTCAAAAGGCGGGTGATCTGCGAGCGGTCGAGCTCGTGGCGGTCGTCGCTGATACAATGGTTACGACTGACACGTTCGCCGTAGTAGCCGCACTGGCCCTGTGTGAAACTCCGTTGCACCCGGGGACATCCCCGGTTTCGATTTTCAGCCTGTCTCGCAAAAAATAATCGCGCCTATGGCAGGCAAAACTGTAGCAATCGCCGGCGCCTCAGGTGCAGTCGGCATCGAGTTCATGAGTGTACTCGAGAAGTTAAATTTTCCCGTAAAAACGCTGAAGCTGCTTGCCACGAAACGCAGCGCGGGTAAAAAACTGAAGTTCAAGGGTGAAGATATCGTCGTCGAAGAGATGACTCCGTCTTCTTTTAAAGGCGTAGATATCGCTCTCTTCTCGGCCGGCAGCTCCGTGAGTAAAGAGTACGAAAAACATACGCTCGACGCGGGCTGCGTCATGGTCGACAACAGCTCGGCGTTTCGTATGCGCGAGGGTACACCTCTGGTGATTCCCGAAATCAATCCCGAAGATGCGAAAGCGCACAAAGGCACGATCGCCAACCCAAACTGTTCGACGATCATCATGCTGATGGGTGTTTATCCCCTGCTCAAAAAGCATCCCGTACGCCGCCTCGTGGTTTCGACTTACCAGGCGGCATCGGGTGCCGGCTGGGCGGCGATGGAAGAACTCAAAAACTCGACACGCGCAGTGCTCGACGAAAAGCCCTTCACTCCCGAAAAGATGCCCTACCCTTATGGCTTTAATCTGTTCTCGCATAACACAACGATCGGTGCCGAAGGTTATAACGAAGAAGAAATGAAAATGGTCAAAGAGACCAAAAAAATTCTGCATAACGACAAAATCGCCGTGAGCCCGACATGCATCCGCGTGCCGATATTGCGCGCGCATGCCGAGTCGATCAACATCGAATTCGAAGGCAATGCGCCTTCTGAAGAAGAGGCGCGTAAACTTCTGGCGGATTTTCCCGGTGTCAGAGTTGTCGACGACCGTGCGAAGAACCATTTTCCCATGCCGCTCGAGGCTTCGGGTGAGTTCGACTGCCTCGTCGGACGCGTGCGCAAAGATTTGAGCATGCCCGATAAAGCCCTTAACATCTTTATCGCCGGCGACCAGTTGCTGAAAGGCGCGGCGCTGAACGCTGTGCAGATTGCGGCATTGTTGTAAGCGATGAAAATCAGCAAAGACGCAATCGCAGCGCTGCGCGAGCACGCCTTACGGGCCGCCGCCTCTGCTTATGCGCCGTATTCAGGCATTCACGTGGGTGCGGCCATATTAGCGAGCGACGGTAATATCTATACCGGCTGCAACGTCGAGAACGGCTCGTATGGGCTCACCGTATGCGCAGAGCGCAACGCTATCGCCACAGCGGTGCGTGCAATAACCGGCGACCGCGCGTCGCTGATCCGCGCCATCTATATTGAAAGCCCCAACGCTTCGGCGGGCAAAAAACCGGTGCTGAAAATGATACCGCCTTGCGGTGCCTGCCGCCAGGTGATCTCAGAGTTCGGTAAGGGCGGGCTGGTATTTTTTCCCGCTACAAAGGGCATCAAAAAGCTCAAAGTCGCCGACCTTCTGCCTGAAGCATTTCAGCTCTAACATCCGCGGCGCCGGCATTTTCACTTGCCTCATTGATGGGGCTGTATCCAGCGTCCGCCCCATGCGATTCGCTTTTATTTCAGCCCTGTTGATGATCACCCCAATAGCGGCCGACAGTCCGGCTGCGCTCATCAAGTTCCGCTTCGAAGCTACAGAGTCGAAGACCCTGCCAGGCAACTCGGCTGAAAAGTCTAAGGGCCATGGCTGCAGCGGCGAAATAAAGTCCGAAGACCAGATCGGCGACTTCGCGGTCGTCTCGCATTTCTATCAAAATGCCTGTTACACCGACGCGAACTACAGCCATAAGAATTACCACGCCGAATACGGCGCCGCCGTTTCGTCAGACGGCGCGCAGAGATTTCCCGCGGTGCGCATCCACCCGCCCGCGTCGCGCGCCGCAAAGTTTCTGGCTTCAAGGCATTTTGGTTACTTCCGCACAGCCGAAGAAACGGGCATCTACCAACTCGACGCGGGTGCACTTTCGAAGGCCTATAAAACTTCCGCCGCAGGTTCTCTTCCCGGCGGATACCAAAAGGCGGAGGGTTTCAATCTCAGCGAGCTCGATCAGCCGCGCATCTATGTCTTTATTCCCGCGTCGCAGAATTTTTCCGCGTACCAGAAGATCGGCGGCGACACAGAAGCCGCTCGTATCTTTGCCGACACAACCTTCAGCGTCGATAAGTATCGCCTGTCGGTAAAGGGCAAAATCTTCGACAGCGCGCGCGGCTTTACCGCCGGGCCCGAGTCGCACCAGGCGATCTATGGGCATAGCCGCAGTTTTTTTGCCACACCGACCCCAGGCGGAGTTACCGTCGTCTGGCAAGACGAACAGAACGGCGATGTCTATGCAAGCCGCGTTACCGACGGCTTTGCGCTGCACCGGCAGCAAAAACTGACCTCGGTTGCAGGGCACATGCTCGCGGCTGCGACGGCCGACGACGCGGGTAACCTCTATTATATTCTCGTCGAAAAAAGCCAGGGTTCGGGTATGCCTTCGACGCGCCGTGTTGCGGCATTCAAGACCGATGCCGACGGCAAGAGCCTCAAGCGTACGAGTCTCGATGCTTCTGCTAAAGGGCTCAACATTACCGGCTTCGGGAATAGTTATCTCTGTTCGCTGGCTTACAGCAACGGACGCTTGGGTTTGATTCTGAGCCGCACGATGCACCGCTCGGCCGACGGTCTCAACCACCAGGGCGCTATTGCCGTCGTGCTCGATGCAACCACGCTTGCGGTGGTCAAGAACCTTGGCCAGACATCGGGGCATTCGTTCGGCAATTTTCTCACAACCGACAGCGCGGGTAAATTTCTCGGGATCGATCTCGGCGACAACTACCCGCGCGGTGTGCACCTGCACCGCTTCGATGAGGCCGGCCGCGAAGGCAAGATTGTCTATACCTTCAAGACCGAACACGGCACGAGCGCGCGTTCGCCCGCGGGTCGCAGTTACCCGGTCTATGCGGAGATCAGCGGCGGCGGTAAGACCTACTACCAGTGGTCGAACGACAACCGCACCTACTCAGAAATCGGCGGTGTCCACGAAATGCAGGACGGCATCGCCGTTTTCTTTGCGGGCGAACCCGACGCTGCAGGCAAGGCTCTCAATAATGCGCGCGCCGGTGACAACCATAACGACGCGCGTAACCTCGGTATGGTGTTTGTGAAGAAGGATTTCCCCTCGGGCGACCCGATACTTTCGAAGGGTATTCAGGAAACCGGGGGGTTCTATTCCTTTGGCGGCACTTTCTCGCAACAGGAAAATAAGGGCATTATCTGGCTCACGCGCTACACAGATAAGAACAACCACAATGTCTCGCGCGTGAAAACAGCGGCGCTCGACGGTAGCCGCGTATTCGTGGTGCATGAAGTCTGGACTGCCGGTAGTTATTCTTCGACACAACTGACGGTTCTGCATGCAGCGACGGGGGCGGCTTATAAAAGCGTCAACATCGGGCCGGTACTGCAGCTCGGCTGGCACGACGATCTTCTGGTCAAAGACGGGCAGGTTTATGCCGTTTCGGGAAATGGCGTCGACGGTAAGCTGGAGATCGCCGTGATCTCGGTGCGCTGATCGGTAGCGTTCTACTTCACGTTATCGAACAGGAATTTTTTAAAAGGTTCGGTCGCGTCTTCGACTTTACTGCCCAGGTGAAACATGAGCTCAAAGTGCGACGGGCGCTGCACGACAACGCGCTCGATGGCTTTTCCCGTCGTGCGCGTCAGCAGGGCGGTCTTGCAGGCGTCTTTAATATACGGCAAATCGCGCTCGGTACAGAGTAGCAACGTAGGTGCGCTGACGCGCTTTATCCACTCTGAAGGCGAAAGTCTCAGCGCTTCGGCGTCTTTAATAAAACCGTTGATCGCGCGCAATTGCATCGGCGCGATCTGGTTCACATTTTGCGTCAGCGAATAGATCGGCGAAACCAAAATGAGGCTCCGGAACTTAGAGACATCCGCCTCGCCCAAAAGCAGCGCGCCCGAACCGTGCGCGAGAACGTGAATACGGTCGGCGTCGAAACCGTATTGCGCCGAAAGCGTTTTGATCTGCGTGAGAAATTCGGCGAACATTTTTGCCTGCGCCGGCAGCGCACGGGCTGCGAGCCCCGCATTCGAATAGAACGGTCGCGTGAAAATTCCCGGAAAATGCGGCAACTGCACGATCGCGACCGAATAACCGCTGCGCACTCCGATGCCACCAAGGTAGGCGTAGTTTTTCTTATTACCGCCTTGCAAAAAACCACCGTGCACGACGACCAGCAACGGTCGCTTGGGATCTCCTTCTTTATACGGAACGACAAAGAGATCAGCCGTCACCTCACCCACCCTGACGTCGCGCGCAATCTGCGCCGAGGGTAAACCTGTCGTCACCGGGCGAAAGCGGGCATACGAGGCCTGCTCCCAGATTGAAAAAACATTTTCAAAAATAAAGCCGAAGGTCAGAACCGTCACCAGCCCGAGAGCAAGAAAAATATATTTGGATTTCATGAGGCTTTTCGACCTAAAATGAAGTGCGGACGCCCCGCAAAGTCATTACAGATTTTAACCCCGACAAAACCCTGACCTGTCGCCCATGCCGCGACATCGGCCGATTTTGCAGGGTGCGTCTCTATGCCGAAAAAACCACCGGCAACGAGGTTGGTGAAGACCGCCGCCAAGAGGCCGCGGTGCAGCTCCTCGAAATCTTCGGCGACAAGGGCGACCTTGGGTTCGTGATCGCGCACAGCGTTGTCGAGCCCGGCAAATTCTTCGGGTAAAACATAGGGGGGATTACTGACGATAAGATCGGCAGGTATATGTAGTGCAAAGTCTTTGCTCCGGAAATCCATAGCCAGGCTATGGAATTCCATAGCGGGGTCGGCGATGTGACGCCGGGTGTTTTGCCCGGCAACCTCAAGCGCGCCGGGCGAAATATCGACAAGGCTCAGTCGGGCGGCCTTCAGTTCCAGTGCCAGCGTCACGCCGATGCAACCCGATCCCGCGCCGAAATCGGCGACATGGCCGATACGAGCATTTTCAGTCTCCCGCCCCGGCAGCCCTGTCGACTCTTGCGGCGCCAGTTTCGTTTCTTTCAGAATCAGCTCGACCAGCTCTTCGGTCTCAGGCCGTGGAATCAATACCGCCGGCCCCACGCTGAACTCGCGGCCATAAAATTCTTTTGTTCCCAGAATGTACGCAGTGGGCTTACCCGCAATTTTCTCGCGCATCGCCTGTCTGAGTAACTCGAGTTCGCTTTTGTCGATCGGCCGTTCTACTTGCGTGAAGAGGTCGATCCGCCTGAGTTTTAGAAAATGCGCGAAAATGAGCTGTGCCTCGAGGCGCGGCGAGGGAATGCCTTTTTCAGCGAAGAAGGTTTCGGCCTTTTTGAGGGTCTCGATGAGCGTCGGGCCGATGCGACATAATTTTCTTAAAGCCTGCCCGGTAAACGCCGATTGTAAAAGAGAGATGGCCCCGGCCCGACGTATATCTATCGCGCTGCTGTCTTGCGCGCTTTTGCCCGTCTTTGCCACGCGCGGCCAAACGTACATCAAATCGCTGTCGCATAACGATCCCGAAATCAAACTCATGCGCAGCGAGGTTTCCGAGAATCTGCGCCTCGTCGCCGACAACCGTGAAGTCGAAATCAAATGGCGGCGTTACAAAATCAAAAAGAACGATACTTTTTTTAATGTCATGGCGCGCACGATGCTGAACCACGATACGATCTCGAGTGTGAACCGGCTCGCTTCGCTGTGGGATGTCACGCAGGGCGACGAGTGGTTGTTACCGAATGTGCGCGGTATCGCCGTGACGGGCGAGAAAAAACTCATCGCCAAAAAATTCGGTATCTCGACCGATACACTGATACCGATTCCGGAACGCGAGAATTATTATTTTATCACCGGGCTGCATTTCGACGAAACCGAAACGGAATTTTTCAACCTCAAGGCGTTTATCCACCCCGTTGCGGGGCGCATTACCTCGGGATTCGGCGTGCGCAAAGACCCGTTTACCGAAAAGCATAAATTCCATAAAGGCATCGATATCGCCTGCGCGATCGGCACCAAAGTAGTCGCCTCGGCCGAAGGCACGGTTGTGTTCGCGGGTACGAAAAAGGGTTATGGTAAAACCGTGATCGTCGAACACCGCAACGGCTACCGCACGCTGTACGGGCATCTCAGCAGTATTCGCGTTAAAAACGGCGACAAGGTTGCCCAGGGACAAAAGATCGCGCTTTCGGGTATGACCGGCCGCTCGACGGGGCCGCACCTGCACTTCGAAGTGCGCCGCCGCGGCCAACCCGAGCGGCCGAACTTTCACCTCGCGAAAATCTGACGGTATTTTATTGGTAGCCGCGCACGCGGAAAATACCGTCTTGTCGAACGGGAATGTCCGACGGCGAAATTAAATATTCTGATCTGATACAGGGTATTCCCGAACGCCGCTTCATACGCGCCCGCGACGTGAAACGGCTTGTCACGCGTCTCAACAAGCTCTCTCTCATCATGCAGGTCTCGCGCTCGCTCATGGTCGTGATGGAAGGCAAAGGCGTTCTCTTTAAGAAGTTTGCC
>JAFLED010000219.1 GCA_017302045.1 Spirochaetota bacterium | reverse complement strand
GCAAGGGGCGCAAGAAGCTTCTCTTGCCCGCGCCCCGAACCGTTTCGACCAACGAATAACAACGAGAAAGCTTCTTACATCTCGTCGAGGAGCTTCGCCTTTTTGGCGTTAAACTCTTCTTGTGTGATGAGGCCCTGATCGAGCATGCCTTTGAGTTTCTGAATTTTTGCCGCGGGATCGTTCGCTGCCGGCTGACCCGAAACATTCATTTGGCCCATCATGTTGCCCATCATCTGGCCCATGCCCATACCCATGCCTGCCTGCATCATGCCGCCGCCGGCACCTTCGTTTTTCGCCGAAGCTTCGCCGATGTCGAGCATACGCTTTTGCGCGTACTGGTCGCCGAGAATGTTCATCTGCGCCTTGTCTGCTTTTGCCTGCTGCAGCGCTTTGAAGCCCGGGTCGTCTTGCGGAATGTTCAGCGATTCGATTTCAAACTGCTCGATCGCAATACCGAAACGTTCGAATTTTTTTGCAAGCAGGGGTTTAAACGCATCTTCGATTTTCGAGCGCTGCGTGTTGATGCGGATGATATCGATATTCTGTTCGTGCACAACCTGCGACAGCATCTCTTCAATGTCAGAGACGATGGTGCTCAGCATGAGGTTCTGGATGCTTTCTGTCGTGGTTTTGCCCTGGGTGCCAATCACCTGCGCCACGAAAGTGCGCACGTCAGCTACACGAATGCCATAAACGCCGAAGGCACGCAGATTAGTGATGATGCCGAATTTTGGATCTTCGACCTGGATCGGGGTTTTGGTACCCCAGCCGATGCCCTGGAAAATCTGCTTTGAGATAAACCAGACTTCTGCAGCGAATGGGGTATCGCCACCGAAAGCCATGTTCACGAATTTTTCGAGCAGCGGAATGTTGTTCGACTTCAGCGTATAAGTGCCGGGACCAAATTGGTCGTGCACCTGACCGCCCTTAAAGAATACAGCCTCTTGCGATTCGTTCACGATGAGCTGTGCGCCCCAGGTGATGCCTTCGTCGGGGTATTTCCAGGCGATGTCATCGTGGCCGCCGTTAAATTTAAGTCTGTCTACTATTGCCATTTTTTGCTCCTTTGTACCGGTGACCCTGTTTAGGGCGTAGGTACTTCTCCAGTCTGCCTACCATATACCATAAATCCCATGACCCTGCCATTATTTTTTGGCCCATAGGGGAAGGGCGATAGGTCGCAGATAATAATCCGCTCGTTTGAGTATTTTGAGAGCTGTCGCGCATCCAGAATCTCTTACTGAGTATTGACGCATAGCCTGCAAAAATATTTTACAGCAATCCGATTATCTGCGTCTGAATGGTGACGTCTTGCTAAAACAGTCGTCACAAAGATTGTGAACGTTTGTTTTTGGCTGTGTCTAGTAATTTCTGCCTTTAATTTGTTGATTTTTGTCATTGCTAAAACTATGGAGGCGATTTTAGTATTGATTTTATTGGTTAATTCGCGTGTTCTTGTGAAACTAAATTAATGACAATAGTTCCGAAAAGTGTACATTTTTTTGTATTTAACGCTGTTTTTTGGCCCGGATTTTCATCGCGCGCCAATCAACACATCAAAGACGAAAACAATGTGTGAAGGAGTTAAAACAACTAATATGAAAAAAGCAGCGTTATTCCTGCTGGCCCTGGTGGCCGCAGTATTCGCCATGCACAGCTCATCGAGCAGCAAACCCAAGGAGACCCCGGTAGACGTTTATCAGCGTTCATGGGAAAAAGCCCAGTTGGGTCGTCAGCGCGCGCTCGAAGCAAATCTCCCTTTGAAAGACAGCACGTTTCTGCATACGCACAACACGTACAACTCAGCGGCGTATACTTCAGGTGTAGCTTATATCGATCCGAATCAAAACTATTCGGTCTATGATCAGCTGCGGATGGATATCCGCGCGATCGAATTCGACGTACACTGGTATTTCTGGATGAACGATTGGCCGTGGAACTGGGGTTACCGCCCGTTGCTCTGCCACGGTCAGAATAACCACCTTGGCTGCAGCTCATTCGACAAAGACTTCCAGGATGCAGTGAACGAGCTCAACAGCTTTATCCGCTCGAACCGCTCTGAAGTGGTAATCCTCTACATCGAAGAACATCTCGACGGACACTATCAAGAAGTTGTGAACCGTTTCAAAGGCACGCTCGGCGACCTGATCTACCGCCCCACAGGCAGCGGCTGCCAGGATGTTCCTGTCAACGTCACACGCCAGCAGGTTCTGAATGCAGGCAAAAACATCATTCTGTGGAGTGGCAGCTGCGGTGCCGGTGAATGGCAATCCTGGGTATTCCAGAAGAACAATGTCGTTCCCGAAGAGAACGTTTCGAAGTTCAACTCATACCCCGACTGCGCTTCGCAATATATGAGCGCCGATACGTATGCTAATAAAATGGTGCGCTTCTACGAAGACAAGACCAACCTCACCGACTGGTTTGGCGGCGGTTCGGGTAGCACAACTACTGCGAACATTCCCCCGATGCTCAAGTGTGGTGTGAACCTCGTTGGCATGGACAAACTCAGCCCGACCGACGGACGCCTCGCTTCTGCGGTGTATTCATGGAATGCCGGCGAGCCTAATGATTGGGGCGGTAACGAAGACTGCGCGATGCAGTACTCGAATGGCCGCTGGAACGACGCTAACTGCGGTAACAGCTACCGCTTTGCCTGCCGCAATGCAGCGGGTCAGTGGCGGATATCCAACGGTTCAGGCGCCTGGACTTCAGGTGCAGCGATTTGCAGCAACGAAACCGGCGGTGCCTACCAGTTTGCGGTACCGAAAAACGGCCAACAAAACCAGAAACTTGTCGAAGCTAAAGCTGCGGCAGGTGTGGGCGAAGTCTGGATGAAGTATTCAGACCGCGTCTCAGAAGGTAACTGGGTGGAGTAACTCCACCCCCTAACCCCCTCCCCATTACATGGAGAGGGGGAACCCACTTCGGCCCGTCTCCACGTCAGCCGTCGGCCAAGAGGCCACCGGCCGATTGGTGGGGAGGGGTGGCCGAAGGCCGGGGAGGGGTAATTCTATGAAAAAATATCTCGCACCTATTCTCATCATCATCACCGCAATACTCGTATATTTTATCTTTATAAAGGGTGAAGACCCCAAAACAAAAAAACAGGCTGCGCAGGGTATCGAACGTTTTCCTTACCCGACCGATCGCCTCGCGGAGTCGCAGGCCGATTATATCATGGCCGATATTCAGGTGGGCCGTATCGACCTCGCTATCGAGCTCGTGAAACTGCGCCGCGACTGTGCGGGCGAAACAGACGAAGCGGGCTGCAACGAACGCATCAAGCAGCTGATTAACCGCCTGCCCGGTAAAGATAAGCAAAAATTACTCGATATCTTCGATCAATACC
Organism: Spirochaetota bacterium; assembly: GCA_017302045.1. GTDB lineage: Bacteria > Spirochaetota > Leptospiria > Turneriellales > Turneriellaceae > Turneriella. The sequence goes on along the minus strand of JAFLED010000219.1, from coordinate 2,867 downwards.
TGCAATTCGAGGCAAAAACGCGGCAAAACCTGCCCGAAAATTTTGCCTCGCTCTCGCAGGTCGAAAAATACCAGCTGATGAAGAAGGCGCGCCGCGATTTCTTCGGCGAAGATACTGCCCGGCTGATTTTTGGCTTAGAAGAGGCGCGTATTGCGCTGCAAGAGGAGCAGGTGAAGTTTAATTCGCCCGAATACACGCGCCTGCCTGTCGAAGAACGGATGCGCCTCTATGCCGAACGCAAAAAAGAAATACTGGGGCCCTATTACCAGACGACGCTCGAGCGCGAGCCCGCCGATATGAAGTATGGTACCGAGTTACAGCTGCACCAGACTGAAATGGCGAAGATGAGCGAGGCCGAACGGAATAAAGCCACGCAAGAGCTGCGGGTAAAATATTTCGGCGAGCAGATGGCAAACCGTATGGCCGAAGACGAAGCCCGGCATAATAAGGCCTTCGCCGAGGGTAACGCCAAAATGGATCAGTTTCTCGCGGCTGAACGCGAATACCTGAATAAAAACCAGAATCTGACCGAAGAGCAGCGGCGCGCGGGTATAGAAGATATCCGAAAAAGAATTCTCGGCAAATAGCTGCGCGCAAAGGTGGCCGATGCGTTATACAGACGCAATGACCGTCGGTGACCTGATGCTCAAAGACGTCATCACGGCACGCGAGGGCGACAGCGTCGAGAAAACCTATGCCGAGATGCTCAGGGGCCGTTTTCGGCACATGCCGGTCGTCGCAGAGGGCAATCGCCTCGTGGGTATCGTTTCTGACCGCGATCTGCGTAATGTTCTCGTATTTTTAAACGACGCCCAGGGCAACCGGCAGGCTGTTGGCGATAAAACGCTCACCATCGGCAAGGTGATGACACCCGAACCTATGGCCGCCGACCCGGGCGATTCGCTGAAAACTGCCGTGCGCGTCATGGTGAAACATAAGTTCGGATGCCTGCCCGTGTGCGACGCGGCGGGTAAACTTGTGGGTCTCGTCACCGAGACCGATATGCTGAAACTGCTCGAAGACCTGCTCGCACAGCCGAAAAAGTGACATAACCGGGGGACATCCCCCCGTTGCTTATTCCACTAAAACGATTTAAGATTTACGCTTTAAACGCCGACAAAGAATATAGTATTTTCTAATGTATGCTTACGCCTGCCTTAGAAACGGACGAACAGCAATGAAGGAGAAACGTATGAAAAAGTTTATTGCAGCAGTGGCATTACTCGCTGTATTCATGGGTTCAGCCCTGATGGCACAACCCGCGGCAGGCAAGCCGACGACTGGCGGTGGTACCGCTGCGGCGCCGTCACCCGCCGAAGAAAAAGAAGCAAAATGGTACAACCCGGACTATCGCCCGTACGTGGCATCGTTCGACGAGCTCTATAAACTCGGCGACGATTTCGCGAACAACAAGTTCCGCCTGGCGCTTTCGAACTACCAGACTGGCCGTTCGATTCTCGATAAAATGCGCGAAGAAGTTCAGCGCAACAAAGAAGAGTGGGCCGATGCAAAATACCTGAACGAAAAATGGTACTGGCAGACAATCGACCGCAAAATGCGCGAAGAGCGTATTCTGCTCGAGAAAAAGAACCGCGCCAAGATCAAAGCGGTGACTTACTTCACCCGCGCGATCAACCACCTCGACGAAATACAAAACCGTTCGTTCCGTGAAAAACAACAGATGAAAGATCTGACAGCCTCGGTTTACCGCGACTGGATTATTTCACAGTACGATCTTGGCAACCTGCCGCAGACTATCGACCTGCTCGAGCGCTATCTGAAAATCGACCCTGCGTTTGAGACAGAGATTTCACCGCACAAATATCTGGCTTCAGGTTATGGCTTCAAAGAAGCTGTTGCCGAAAAGTACAACAAAGGTACCGAGGCAGAACGCATCTTCTACAAGAAGAACAAGAACAAGCACCTGCTCCGTGCGACAGAGCTCAAATACAAAAAAGATTCTCCGGAATACGAACATATTCTTGAGCTCGTAAACCGCGACGAAATCATCGCTACAAAGCCACAGCCTTAACTTCATCCCTACGGGGCAGGCTGTCGTCCGCAAGCCCGGTCTTTGACCAGGCTTTTTTATTTACATAGCACAGGGTTGGGTTTTCTGCGGGCAGTGCATGCAGAAATCTGATCTGGTCACTTTCGAAGAGCTCGTCTCTAAACAAATGAATGAAACCCTCGCCAAGGGTTCGCTCGCTTCATGCCTTATGGCTTTCATCAGCGCAGCTATACTCTATGGCATGGCGCGGTTGGGGTTATTACGCGGTATCGATGTCCCGATTTTCTGGACGATCATCGGCGGATTTTATTCGGGGTTCGTCTGGTTGCTTGCCCGCCGGGGCAAGATTATGAGCCGCGGTACATGGTTCGTAATGCTCGGCTTTTGTACCTTACCAACGTCGATTTATATCATTGCATTCTTTGTTCTGCCTTCAGGCACTGCTACTTATATCACCGGGCCGCCCGGATACCTTTATTTTTTTCTGATTGTGCTGACTGGCTTTGCCTTCGACTTCAGACTCTCGCTCGTTACAGGAATCTATTCGGCTTTGCAGTATAGTCTTGCCGCGCATCTTGCAATCCCTTATCTCGCCGCTGCGCAGCATTCCGACGCTTTATTACTCCAGGATCTCACACAAGAGAGTTTTTATCATTTCAAATCGATGATGATGGCCATGACCGGTTTTACCGTGGGCATCGTAAGCCGCCACGTGCGTATGCTTATTGGAGACACCCTGGCCCGTCAGCGCGAAACGCTGATGGTCTCGCGGCTTTTCGGACAGTTTGTTTCGAATGAGGTGAAAGATAAGATTCTTTCGCATGCCGGCGCGATGGGGCAGGGCGAGAAAAAAACC
>JAFLED010000218.1 GCA_017302045.1 Spirochaetota bacterium | reverse complement strand
GCGCCCCGTCATCTTCCAGATATTTGGAAATAATCCCGATATCATTCTGCGGGGCGTGAGCCGTGTGTTGCATCTCAACCCCGACGGCATCGACCTCAATATGGGCTGCTCGGTAAAAACCGTTTCTGGCAGCGGTTCGGGCGCGGGCCTTTTACAATGCCCGGCAAAAGCACAGGAGATCATCCGCCGTCTGATTGCCGAGACGGGTTTGCCCGTTTCGGCAAAAATACGCCTGGGGTGGGATCACCAGCATCTCAACTATATGGAAATCAGCGCGATGCTCGAAGCCGAAGGCGTCTGGGCGATCGCGGTACACGGCCGCACGCGGCAGATGGCCTACACCGGCCGCGCCGATTGGGACAAGATCGGAGAAATCGCGGCGGCAAGAAAAATTCCCGTATTCGGGAATGGCGATGTCACCTCGTATGCCGAGGCAATGGAGAAAATCAAGACCTATGGCGTGCACGGTGTTTATATCGGGCGTGGCGCCATCGGCAATCCGTGGATATTCAGCGGCATCGACCGCGAACAACTCAGCTATGACCAGCGGCTACCGATGATGCTGGGGCATTTGAGAGACATGGCGGTGTTTTACGGCGACGAGGCCGCGGCGATACTCATGCGCAAACACCTGACTCAATACCTGCGTAATCTGCAGGAATGGCAAGATATGAAAGGCGAGGCGTACCAGTTTCGCTCTGCGGCAAGACTCGCCGATTTTCTTTCAGCCCGATCGTCGGGCAATACAGCCACAAACAAGGATGCGCTTCGCCAGGGCGCGGCTTAAACCGCGACTTCTAACGCCGCTTCGACGCCGTCTACGGTTGTCATCTCTTTCAGGATGTTATTGAGGTGGTCATCGGAATCGACTTCGATGACAAATTTATCGCGTATTTGCCCCACCTGCGAAGTCGTCGCGCTCGCCTCGATGATGTTTGCGCCGCTCTGCGCGAGCTGCTTTACAATATCGAGATAGATCTGCGGCCGATCGATACCGCGAATTTCAATCGAAGCCTGACGCCCGGTATTGTGACCTACCCATTTGAGAGGAATCAGCCGCTCTGCCTGATCGGGTTGCGCGCTGAGGTCAGCGAGTGAGGGGCAGCCTTTCTTGTGAACTGAGATCACACCGAGCCGTGAGATAAACCCAGCGATGCTGTCAGGCGGCGTCGGTTCGCAGCATTGCGCGTATTTGACCTCGACGTCTGTTTCACCCTTCCAGTCGATTTTTCTGAGGCCCGGTTGTGCAGTGACAACGGCCCCCAACTTTTCGGCGCGCGGGCCTCGCTGCTGTTTGGTTTCAGGGGTAGTTTTTTTCTCGCTTTCGAGTAAGCGTTCGGCGATTGAAGCGTCCTGTTTGCGGAAATAACTCTTGAGTTTCGCGCGCGCATGCGGGGTCTTCAGAAAATTGAGCCAGTTTAAGGATGGCTTTACGCTGCTATTCGAAATGATTTCAATCTGGTCGCCATTTTTAAGCGGCGTGCGTATGCTCACAAGCCGGTCGCCGATTTTGGCGCCCGCGCACTTGAGACCGATATCGGTGTGGATGCGAAAGGCAAAATCGAGCACCGTCGAGTTTTCGGGCATGGAGAAGATTTTACCCTTGGGCGAGATGACATAGACTTCATTCGACTGACTCAGGTTTGAGACGAGCTCTTGATAGAACTCACCCGAGTCGGCCTCGTCGTCTGAAATCGCCATGTTCTGCAATTCAAAGAATTGCGTCTCGAATGTGCGGTTATTCGGTTGTTTTTCTTTATAGGCCCAGTGCGAGGCGATACCGAATTCTGAAATGCGGTGCATTTGCCAGGTGCGTATCTGCACCTCAACGCTTTGACCGCCTGGGCCGATGACGGTAGTGTGCAGGCTCTGGTATCCGTTGGATTTAGGCACGGAGATGTAATCTTTAAACCGCCCGGGAATCGGCGTCCAGAGCGTATGCACGAGACCCAGTACAGAGTAACAGTCTTGCACTTCGTTGACGAGCACGCGCACGCCGGTCAGATCATAGATCTCTTCGAAGTTCTTTTTCTGCTCCTGCATTTTATTGTAGATCGAATAAAAATGCTTCGAGCGCCCTTCGACGGTCGCCTTGATTTTAGAATCTTTCAGGTGCTGGTTGAGCAGCGACATGACCATGGCGACGCGGCCGTCGCGCTGTGCCTTTTTCTCGGCGACCTGGTCTTTGATGCTAGCGTAGGTCGTGCGGTCGAGGTGGTAGAGCGCGAGGTCTTCGAGCTCTGACTTGATTTTGTAGATACCGAGGCGACCTGCGAGCGGCGCGTAGATGTCGAGCACCTCGCGTGCGATGTGCATGCCTTTGCTGGTCGAATGGAAGCCGAGCGTGCGCATGTTGTGCAGCTTGTCCGCGAGCTTGATGAGAATGACCCGGCTGTCGCGCACGGTCGCCATAATCATCTTGCGTATATTGATTGCTTGTTTGTTTTCGGCGCTCTGGTTCTTGAGCACCGAGATCTTCGTCACCGATTCGACGAGATAGGTAATGGTGTCGCCGAATTCCTGCCGCATGTAATCCGGCTTGATGAAGGTATCTTCAAGCACGTCGTGCAGTAGCCCAGCGCAGATCACTTCGTGGTCGAGACCGAGATCGGCGAGCGTGTGCGCGACCGCCAGCGGATGGATGATATAGGGTTCACCCGAAAGCCTCTTCTGAAACTTATGACCGTCTTCGGCGAGAAAGTACGCTTTTTTGACGAGAGCCTTTTGCGCGCGTGTGACATAAGATGGCATACGCGACAACAGCGTGTTCAGCGTCTGCGTTTCAGATGCGGGTTGGCTGCGTAACAGTGACGGCATCGCCATACAGATATAATACAGAACAGTGAACAGATATGCAATTAATTTTGCACTTAAATTACGCTAAAAAGTTCTTGCCCCATGCGGCATGATATGTACCGCAGTCTTTATGAATTGGCCGAATATCCGCAATTTTCCAGTGTCCGCAAAAACGCTGATTGCCATCTACACCATGTTGATGGGTAGCATTCTTGTGGTCGCACTGATTCTGAGTTCATGGCACCATGGGCTGACCAGCGACAAGTCCATTGAGCGCAAGGGTGTCGCGGGCAATGCCGCTGTTGCGCCGGCAGACCCCGCAGCGGCGATGAAAGCCGCAAATAAGCCCGACGATGGCCAGTCTTCGGGTGTAGTCATTGAAGCGGATAGCGAAGCGGTGAAGGTTAAAGCCCTCGATTGGTTTATCTACGAGAACTTCAAGCTTGGTCATACGCATCTCAATGGCCAAAGTCTGGTCTACTTTTCGCTCATTATCTTGTTTCTCTGGTCGAGTGCCTCTGAAAAAATGAAGATCCTCTGGGGTGTATTGCTGGCCTTTTCGGTGGTGCTGCACACATTTGGTCTCTTTTTTATGCATAAAGATCTGTTCGCCATGCTGCTCAGGGTGAGCGGCGGATTACTTTCGTTGTCCATTACGGTTATGTGTGCATATATCTTCGTCGATACTATAAAGAGGCCCGTAACGCAATAAGTATGCTCAATCCGACCGTAAATATTCTCAGAAAAAGCCTCTTTCTAATAATCGTTCTCATTATCGCATGCGATGCAGTTTCTGCGGCACGCCGCCGCCGGGCAAGAGCGAAGCCCCGTAAGGCTGTTGAAAAGACCGAGCAAGTTGAAAAACCCACTGCGCGTACAGCGCCCGCAGACGCGGCGACCGAGAATAAATCGGCACCTGTTGCAGTGGCGAGCAGTAGCGACGAAGTGATTCCTGGCAGCGGCACGAATGTGGTCGCCGAAACGCCTGAAACGGCACCTGGTGCTACTGCAAAAGCGGCGCCCTCATTTCTCATCACCGGCTTTCTCGACATGGGTTTTGCAATGGCGCAAAACAAAGGTGTCGGCTTCATGAAAGACGTGAATAATTATTTTCCCGAATACTCCGACAAAACTGCCGTGTTTCTCGGCGACCCGGCTTCCACATACATGAATACTCGCCACGAGGCGCATGATCTCGGCGAGGCGGGTAACTTTCCGCTGGCATTTGATACCATGCAGGGTAAGGGCAATCCGATGGCGACGATCAACAGCGCGACCATCGACATGATCGCCGAAATTCACGAAAAGGTACGCTTACAGATCTCCACCGAGTTCTTGCTGCGCCAAAATGTTGTGCAGAATGTTACGGGTAACGGTAACTTCGTGAATCTCGATATGGCATTTATCGATTATAAACCTTTTCAACAGTACGATATCACACTCACCGCGGGCAAATTCATCGGCATTACGGGTATCGAATACCGCTGGCGCCGCGCCCCCGACCGCTGGACGGTAACTCCGACGCTTGTCGGTCGTTATATGGACGGTAATCCGATCGGGGTCAAGGTGCGCGGTAAACATTTCGACAAACGTTTTATCTGGAACGTGGGCCTCACCAACGGCAATTCGTTCACCAACGACACGCGCATTTTTGAATCGGTGGAGACCAACCTCGGCAAAACCGTCGCGGGCCGCCTCAGCTATGACTTTGCGTTCGGCCCGATTACTCTGCTCGAGCTCGGGGTCTCTGGCTCATGGGGGCCGCAGGATGCGCAGTCGTCGAACAATCCTAAACAATGGGATTTCGGCCCCGACCTGCAGGTCGCATGGAAGGCGCTGCAGGTGCGCGGCCAGTGGTTTAAGATCAACACCGACGGCGGCGGTATCAACGAGGCGAAGAACTATATCGCCGAAGCCTGGTATATCGAGGGCATGTATTCTTTTCCGGGTCTCTTCGATCTTGTGAATACGTTCGGTATTTACACGCGTGTCAGCCGCCGTGTCGCGCGCGAGATCGATCCGAAATATGTATTCATTGTCGATGTGCTGCAGGTAACCCCGGGTATTCGTGTCGATATTACAGAAAATATTATCTTTAAAGCAGAGTATTCGATCAATATGGAAGTGGGCGTGCTTTCAAACTACGCATTTAGTAACGATATTTTCACATCATCGCTGGTGGCGAAATTTTAAGGGAGGGAGTATGAAGAAGACGATTACAGCGACGCTTGCGGCTCTTCTGCTGCTTTCTGCCTGCGCGACGCAGGATGACGGGGATGCCATTTTTTCCGATACGGAAAGAGCGATTATTAAGACGTTGGTTTATTCCGATCCGCCGACAGATACGACGAATGCCTATGCCGAAAATAGTTCTGCAGCCACCTTGGGACAAATGTTTTTTTGGGACCCTCAGTTTTCCGGAGCGATAACAATTCAAGGTAACAGGACTTCGGCTTTTGCAGTAACGACAGAAAAAAAAATCAGCTGCGCTACCTGCCACGTGCCGGATTTTGGATGGGCAGATAATACCAGCAAACCGAACGATGTTTCCTTAGGCGCGGGATTTACTTCCCGTAACGCACCGACTGTTTTGAATTCCGCTTTTAATCCTTATAATCTTTGGGACGGTTCGACTGATTCTGTGTGGGCAGTTGCAAGAGCAGCTATTGAGGGTAACCCTCATAACTTTCATCGCTATGCTGTCGCGTATATCATTTGTAACTCCAATTCGGCGGCCTTGGGAAATTATCGGTCTTTGCATGACAACCTTTTCACTGGTGCCAACGGGGCCAATTCTACTGCGGCGATTTGCGGCACCTTATCTGCAGCACAGTTAACAAGCGCAAATGCGTACGGAAAAACCGCTTATAACGGGTTTACATCAACCCAACAGGGACATGTGGATAGAATTTTCGCTAATTTCGCGAAGGCAATAGGTGCCTACGAGCGCAAGATCGTGTCTAAAAACTCGGCTTTTGATCAATGGGCAAGCGGTAACGAAAATGCAATGACGGTTTCTCAGAAAAGAGGATTAAAAATCTTCATCGGCAAAGGAAATTGCGTGCGTTGCCATAGCGGCTCAAATTTCAGCGACGGGAGTTTTCATAACCTCGGTGTGCCTCAAGTGGGCGGATTATCAGGTAGTAATGATCAGGGCAGATATACCGGTATCAGTAAGCTGCTCGACTCGAGCGATAACGGTGCATTTAATACTGCCACGGCTTACAATGATAATTCCACAACAAATCGAGTCAGTGGTTTGGTTGCCTCAACGAGCGATATCGGAAAATTCAAAACACCGACTTTAAGATCTATAAATAAAACCCCGCCCTACTTTCATAATGGGACTTTCGATAGTCTCTGGGATGTAATTAATTTCTATAATTTTGCCGGCAATGCGGGCAATTTTCCTGGAACAAAAGATACTATTTTGACAACGCGACACATGAACAATGAGGAAATGGAAGACCTAACTAATTTC
>JAFLED010000217.1 GCA_017302045.1 Spirochaetota bacterium | reverse complement strand
GCATCAACGAACTCGAACCCGAACTCGTAATTACCCTGCACCTCACACACACACAGGCCCCGAAGCAGGGTGGCATGGCAACGGTGATTACGCCGGGTTATAAGACATACGAGAATGCCCTGCGCTACGTGCGCAGCGACGGCGACGGCCGCAAGGCGATCCGCTCGCGTTTCGCCAAGGGTCCGTGGGCCAATTGGTTTATCTCAGACGACAAATACACGACTTACCCCAGCTTCATGGCCGATGCCTTTATCTATTATATCGGTTTTTGGTCGAAGAACGACGGCGTCCATACGGATTACAAACGTTTTCGTGGCTACCGCCACAATCTCGTCGACTGGAACTATGCCGACTCTGACTCGATCGTCGATTCACTCTATGGCCAGAAAGGCGAGCGTTATGCGACGACGCTCGCCGCTTTCGAACCCAAAGGGAAGTTCTGGGAACGCGAAAAAAGCGAACCCGAGACCTGGCGGCGCGAAGGCGGCCCCGAAGGTTTCGGGGGCGACAACCACTTTGCCGGTATGGAAACACTGCGCTTCGTGCGTAAAGCCTTCGTCGTCAATGGCTTCGACACCGCTTCGACCGCTCCCAAAATTCTGAAGCCGTATATGTCGACGTGGGCAGTCCCCACCTATGTCAATGCCGTCGCCGCATTCGTCGAGATCGCGCACACGACTTCGAAGCGCGACCACCTGCGCATGGCGAAACACCGCCGCATCTATGCCGAAGGCATCGCGGTGGCGGCGTACTCGCTGCTTTACGGTATGAAAGATGTCGGCATGGCTAAAGGTAAAAAATTACCGCTCGAACGATACGAAAACCTGACCGGCGGTAATTATTTCAAACGCGTTAAGAAAAAGCATGCCTGAAACACCGCGCATTCTCGTACACGCCCCGAATTGGGTCGGCGATCATGCGATGGCCTTTCCCTTTTATGCGGCATTGCGCGATCTTTTCCCCAAATCTGAAATTCTACTCGTGGGCCGGGCATGGATCGCAGACCTAAACCCCCACGGCTTTTCGGATATCATTCCGTTCAGGGGCAAACTTTTGCCGGTCGAAGAGTCGGCAAGGATTCGCGCGCAGAAATTCGACATCGGTTTTACACTCTCGCCGAGTTTCCGTTCAGCCTGGTTTTTGCGCGGTCTCGGGATTAACAAACGCCATGGCTTCGTTTCTGATATGCGCGGCATGCTGCTCACCCAACCTAAAAATAAATTCAAGAGACAGACTTATAACCGCGGCGAACACCGCACGCTGGCATACCTGCGGTTGCTTAACCCTTACCTGCAGCCGGGAACAGTGCCCGAAGACCTTTTTGAAAAATACCGCAACGTAAAACTACATACACTCCCGGTGCAGCCCCTCGAAAAAAAATTTAACCTGCGGCGCGTCGGCGAGCGGGTGATCGTCTGCCCCGGCAGTACGGCGGCCTCAAAAAAATACCCGACTGGCCACTTTATGCGCGTTATTGAGCGCGTGGCTCAGTTCAAACCCAAAACTCAGTTCATTCTGCTGGGCGCGGCCATCGATCAGAGCGAGTGCGATACTATCGCCGCGCACTTTAAGGCATCGAAGATCAACATTGTTTCGCTCTGCGCGCAGACAACTTTGCGCGAGGCGCATACGCTCATAGGCTGGTCGAAAGCAGCGATCGCCAACGACTCGGGTCTCGCGCATATCACCTCGCTCACCGGCACCAAACTCGTCACCTTCAACGGCATGGGGCGCCGCGAAGAGACTTCGCCGCTGACGCGATATAAAGATCTCTTTGATTTAGGCCTCGAATGCTCGCCGTGTTTCGAACGCGAATGCCCGCGCAAAGACCAGCCGCTTGCATGTCTCACCGGAATCGCGCCCGACGCGGTCGCCGATTCCATACTCAAAAGCCTCGGGAGTAAAATCGTATGAAATCCCACCTGGTATTTTTTCTGATCTTGGCTGGTGCCAATTTGTATGCCGATCGGTTCTGTTTCGAAAATGAAACACCCAAAGCAAAGAGCGTCGTCACTTTCAACAGCGATTATAACCGCATCAGCGACGGCCTCTTTAAAGTGACTGCGATCGCGGGCGGTGCCGTAAAAAACGCGCGCTTTCATGGTACAAAATCGGGTACGGTTTATGCGATTACCTTTAAGGGCAAGTCGCCCTATAAAAAACCGCAAAGCGACGATACGATCATCTGGACGCGAAACGGTAACAACCTCGAAATACCCATGGCAGGCAAAAATGCCAAGACAGGTAAATACGCGGATTACACCGCAAAGTTTGTCCCCTGTAAACGCCATTAACGCTTTGCGCCGCGTCGGCGCACGATTCTGTCACCGCATGAAGCACCTGCTACAACTTGCCCTGCCCTGCGCCTTAGCGGCAACCCTCTCGGCCGCCGATCTCAAACCGGGAGAGGCGGCGCCACTCTTTACCGCCCAGACGCACGAAGGTAAAAATTTCGACCTCGCGGAGCGCAAAGGGCGCTGGACAGTTTTATTCTTTTTTCCGAAGGCCGATTCACCGGGCTGCACGAAACAGGCCTGTGCCTTTCGTGACTCGGTTAAAAAAGTACGCGAATTGAATGCAGATGTCTTTGGCATCAGTTCAGACACTGTCGCCGACATGGCGGCGTTTCACCAGAAACACCGGCTCGGTTTTACGCTGCTCGCCGACCCGAAGCTCGAAATCATCGGCAGGTTCGGCGCGAAGATGCCGATCGTGAATTACTCCAAACGCTGGACTTTTATCATCGGCCCGACGCTGAAGATCGAATCTATCGATAAAGATGTCGATCCGGTTGCCGACGTCGACGTCACGGTCAAAAAAATCAGGGAACTGCAAGGCAAGCGTTAGACAAGCGCTAACGCTTTACGCGCGCGCTCGAAAAGAAAGTTCCGCGTATGGCAAAACTCGTTCTGATACGCCACGGCCAGTCGCTGTGGAACCTGCACAACCTTTTCACCGGCTGGGTCGATGTACCCCTTTCTGCGCAGGGTGTACAAGAAGCGATCGCAGCCGGCAAACGCCTCGCCGATGAAAAGTTCGACGTGATCTATACCTCGACTCTGATACGCGCGATCACCACCGCAATGATCGTTATGTCCGAAAACAAAGAGGGCAAAGTGCCGATCATTCAGAAAGTCAATGCAGAGAAACCCCTCGATTGGTTCAAAATCTATTCCCCCGCATCTGAGGCCAACATGATCCCCGTCCATTCGGCGTGGGAGCTCAACGAACGCATGTACGGCGAATTACAGGGCATGAATAAAGAAGAGACTGCGAAAAAATTCGGCGACGCCCAGGTTAAAATCTGGCGCCGCAGTTACGACGTTCCCCCGCCACAGGGCGAGGCGCTCAAAAACACCGCCGAACGCACGATACCCTGGTTTCAGAAAAATATCGAACCGCAGCTCCAGGCGGGTAAAAACATTCTCGTCGCCGCGCATGGCAACAGTCTCAGGGCAATCATCATGTACCTCGAGAAACTGAGCGAGGCACAGGTTTTAGAGCTCGAACTGAAAACCGGCGAACCGGTGGTGTTCAACGCCGACGGCGGTAAAGTCACGCGCGCGGCCTGATTCGTGCTGCGCGATCTCTCGCTGCTGATTCTGCAACACCTGTTCGACCGGCAGGGTAAACGCGTCCCCATTACCGACCTCGAAGTCACGCTCGGCAAAGACATACACGATTTGCGCCCGGCGATCGAAGACCTCAAGGCGCATGGTTACATCAACGAAGAAGAGTACCGCATCGAGATATTGCCGGCCGGGCGCGATTTCGCGCGCAGCCGCTGGGTATGAAGTTTCTGGGGATAGACCCCGGTTATGCGCGGCTCGGCTGGGGCATCATTGAGGTGACCGGCAACCGCGCTACATTCGTCGACGCCGGAGTTTTCGAAACCAGTGCGCAGCAAAGCGAGGGGGAGCGCCTGCACAGACTATACAATTTTCTGCAAAAACTTTTCGAATCGCATCCGATCACACACGCGGGCCTCGAACAGGTTTTCCTGCGCCGCGACCTGACGACGGGAATCAAACTTTCAGAAGCGCGCGGCGTGGTTGTAATGAGTTTGTTTCAGGCGGGGATATCCTACTCTGAAATTTCACCGAGCGCGATGAAAAAATCGATCACCGGTTCGGGATCGGCGCAAAAAAAGACGGTGCAGCTGATGACGGCAAAACTGTTAAATCTACCGGTGCAAATGAAAATCGACGACGCGGCCGATGGTTTGGGTCTGGCGTTCTGCGCGTGGCTGCGCTGGCAGGGTATGGGTGTGCTGCGGAAACGGGGAAAATAGAGGGTAACTGCAGCGGCTTGCGTTGCTTAACTATTCTTCACCAACAGAAAAAAATAGAGTCATCAACCGTTTCTTTTATTTCTTCGGGGCAGAAAATTAGAATAGAGCAAAATGCCGGCAAGAATGAGTGCGCAAAAAATACCAATCTGATATACTGATAACCTGAACCCGGAATCCTTATCCGCCGGAAAAAACCTTTCCCGCCCCCACTCGCTGGTCGGGCTGCATTTTGAAACCGTTAAGCTCTGTTTCGGCCCGTCTGCAAAAACAAAATACTCGCCCTCGCTACGAAACTCGAAATCGCAATTTTTATTTCCCGAAGGGTGTATGATCAATGTGCGGGCGCCTTTATCGCCCTTCAGGATTTTTTCGATCTGAAAGTATGTGCCTGACTCGCGGATATCCGTGACTTTGCCGATAAATACCGCCGTTGCGGTCTCTGCAGCTTTACCGACACGATCATCCGCACCACATTCGCAGGCAAAACCCCAGGACGGTAAGAAAGAAAATTGCGACAGACAGGCGGCGAATCTCATGATGCGGCAAAGCATATCTAAACAAAGGCTGCTGCTAAAAAAAAGTCGGTTAACCAAATTCAATCGTGTCGTATTCGCACAACACCCAGTTGAGACGAAAATCGGCGCCAGAGACACCCCAATAGTGAAAATCATCTTTTTTCATGGTCAGTAATTTGATCTGATGCTTGACCTGAACGATGTAAGGCAGACCGATCTCAATTTTGAGATCGGCCTGGGAAAAACGTTCGGTGGCACTGCCCACGATCAGATTCGTTAATTCTGTGGCCGCATGCTCGAGTTCGACATCTTCGGGCATCGGCAGCGCGATGAGAAAATCCCACAGTTTCTTCAGATCAGGGCGGTTGATGTTGAGCAGCGCGACACCGGCGCGCCCCCCGTGTATGTCATGAAAACCGATATGGCACGATAATTCGTAGCTGCTTTCGTAATGCGGCGCCTTACCTAAAAATTCGAGCGTCACGAGGCCGTTGCCCGCGGGGTTCAGCAAACCTTCAAACGCGGCGTTAAATGTTTCTATGTACGTCTTCATGGCATGTTCTTGAGAACGACGACTTTATTTTTACGTGCATTATAGATCATGCCTTCGTCCCAGAAGGTTAGCCCGGCAAACAGCGAGTTGCCGCCGTCGTTCTCTTCGCTGTGTTTGCCGCGGTAGGTCAGTAATGCCAGCGCATCTTCGATGCGATTTTCACGCATCGCGTTTCTCCGCCGCCGGTTAAAATCGTTCCACTCGTCGAGATTGTACATTCCAGGGCCCTCGTCTTCGACGATATACCGGACGCGGTCTGTTAACTCCAACCAGATTCTGACTTTTTTGAGGATATTGCCGCGGTTACCATGCTTGATCGCGTTTTTGACAATCTCGCTCACCTGCTGCTCCATAATACGGCCAAATTGCAGACTCGCCGGTAACCCCTGCGTCAGTATCAGGGAATAAAAGCGAATCTGATTATAATCGGAGCTGAATTCGAATAGCCGCATACCGCTGGTATCGAACAGGGAATTCTGGTCGTCGACGAGCAGAAAGCGGCTGCGTAATCCCGAGAGGACACGGCGGACGCGAGCGGCCCTTGGGTATTGCAACAGGTAACGATCCAGTTTCATGGCCGCCTCGTGAATATAGCCATGCGAAACCAGTTCGCGCGCCTGAGCCAAGGCTGCTCCCGAATCCATGACTCCGGCAAACACGCCTAACTCACAGCGTAAATTCGCTTTCTCAGGCGAAAGGTGATCGTCACTTAGATTGACTTTCCAGCCAAGACACGCGCCCTGCCCGTATGTCGCAACCGGATCTCGAAAGCTTCGAAAAGAGAATCGCGGCTCTCGAAGGGCAGGTATTCAGTCTACGCTCCGAACTGGAGCGCGCGAAGCGCCAGCAGGTTAACACACCAACAGTCACAGCACAAAAGGCCGAAGCGCCAGCGGTGGCCGCAAAAGCCACCCCGGCCGCGGCAAAATCGCCCGCCCCCGTTGCCTCTATACCCGTCGCACCGGCGCCGCAGCAGACTGAAGCCGGCTTTTCGT
>JAFLED010000216.1 GCA_017302045.1 Spirochaetota bacterium | reverse complement strand
AGCTAGCATACTGTTACTTACGCTTTCGCCCTGTGCGTATTTCTTCTTTTAAGGGTACTCTGGCGGCCGTCATTGCGGCATTCTTTCTGGTGGGATATCCCCCCTTGCTCAGGGCAGAGAAACTGAACGCGGCACCGCTGTCGGGGCCTGGCGACTACGAGTTTTTGTTTTTCAGCGCCGATAAAAAACCCGAAATCGACGGGCTCACGGCGCGTTTCCGCGAACTCGATCCCGAATTGCAGAACCTGCATAATGATCTGAAAAAAACCGAAGAACAACTAGCCGCGTTTTCGGCGAAGACTCCGGGCAAAAGAACGCAGCGTCTCGACTGGTCGCCGATCGAAGGTGCCACGGGTTACAGCGTCAAACTCTTCGACGCGAAAAAAAATCTCATCGATACCAGAAGCACCGAAGAGAATTCGCTCGCGGTAGAGCTCGACCAGGGCGAATATTATTTTCAGGTCGCTGCCGCGACAAAGTTCAAGACAGGTACATACTCGCGTATGACCTCTTTCCGGGTTTCGCGCGGTAAACCTTCGGCCGAACAGGTTGCCGCGACCGAACGCGCCGAGAACCTGCGCGAAAAAATCAGGATTCAGCGTTCGATACGCGGCGAATACCTCAAGACGCTGCGTTCGCTCGCCGCAGGCGACGCGTCTGCGGGGGCAGCCGAAGCCGATTTGACAGTACCGGCTTCGGCGGCATTTTATCTCGCCGTTAACAAAAAGAGTGAACCCTATGCGATGTCACAGGTCACTGTCTTACCGGGTCGCAACCTTAAAATATCTGAGACCGCAACTACGGCCGAGCGCAGCACTGCGAGTGGTTCGAATTTTTTCTGGGGGGCGGGCCTCGTCGCTGGCATCCAGGATAGCAGTACATCGATCAATGCGCAGTCGGCGAACGATTTTTTCCGTACCTCGCTGGGTGTAGAAGGTTTTCTGCGCTATAACCAGCCATTCCTGCGGTTTTTTTATCCGCAGGTGAAATTACAGGCGGCATATTCTGCGGGCAAAACAAATGCCTTCGACGCCATGCTGTATGCCAATCTATACCCGGGCGTTTATTACCCGATTACGCTGGGTAAGGGATTCACTCTGTTTGTTTCACTTTCGACCGGCGCCAATGTTTTTATTCTGCTGTCGTCTGCCGCTTCGGGGTCGGTATTACAATGGGGTGTGATGCCCGGTGTAGAAATGCAGTATTCCCTGAACGAAAAGCTGGCGATTTACATGGGCGGCGCTATTAATTTTACTTACGATACCAGCGGTACGATATTGAAGTTTATTCCCATTAACCTCGGTGTGACGCGCCGCTTCTGATATCCGCAGAAATCTGCTTGCCGGGTTGTAATCCATCGCGAATGCACGGTAAATGAAGCGCCTAGCGTCAGCCGCTTATCTTTTGCTTCTGGCAGCGAAACTCGCCGCCTGGGAATCTCCCGTGGCGCGCGCCGAGGCTGAAAAAGAAACGGTGCGCTACAGCGGCACGTTGCGCGCGCAGTTGCGCTACAAAGACTGGCTGCCGCTGGTTGAAACCAATTACCGTCTCGAGGGTGGCAACGCGGGAAATCCGCGCATCGACGGAGTTACCAATGCGACGGCGGCGGGTCTCGAGCGTACAAGCCAGCAGACCTGGCATGCGATGCTCGGTACTTATTATAATATTCTGCCGCAGCTCATGGTCGGGGGTTTTTACCGTTACGGTCAGGGTGAGCGTCACCGCAACGACTGGACATCCGCCGGGTGGATTAACAACCAGTGGGATTGGTTTTGGCTGAATACAAATAACCGCCCCGAACAATCTGCGATCGGTGACATTACCTTGCGCCAGAAACTGCCCTTCTTGCCCGGCGAGAACTGGGTGTTCGAACTGAAAAACCGCATTCATTATACCTGGTACACCGATAACCGTTACGGTGAACGCGATAATTGGGGCAGGCATTCGACCGATATCTCAGAGACCAAATACGTGCTGCGGCCGGGGTTACAATATTTCTGGATGGATGGGGATAAACCCTTCATGACATTTTTTCTGCAGTACGAAGCGCATTTTGCATTGAACTTCGGGGCGCGCACATTGGTCGAGAGCTGGGGGTATTTCGGCTTTTTCTACCACATCACAGAAGAAGTGGCTTTTGGCCTGAACATTGCAAGGGCGCAGTGGTGGTGGAGCGAATCCGATTCGGTCAGGAACATACGGCCGCAGTTCGGGAGCACATCCCCGGAACAGTGTGCAGCCACCGCAACCGCCGCGGGCGGTGTTTCAAATATTCAATGCAATACGATGTCTTACCTTGCCACGCAGCGCGCCTGGGTTGTGGGTTTTACCGCAATGCTGCGTCTCGATTTTACGCCCATCGACTGACGTATGATCTCGCTTAAATCGGTTTCAAAATTTTTTTCGATCAAACGCGGCATGTTCTCGCGTGAAAAGCTGACCGTGAAGGCGCTCAACGACGTTTCGCTCGATGTTAATCCGGGTGAAATCGTCGGCCTCGTCGGCGAATCGGGCAGCGGTAAGAGCACGCTCGCGCGCATTGTCATGGGTCTCTATAAACCCGATGCGGGGTATTTTACTTTCGAAAATTTTGACAGCCGCACCATGAAGCGCGGCGACTGGCAAAAGTTGCGGCAAGAGTTGGGCGTCGTGTTTCAGGATCCCGCGTCTTCGATGAATCCGTGGATGACCGTCGAAAAAATTATCGCCGAACCGATCGTCATCCGCAAAAAAAATCTATCTTTTGATAAAATGCAGCGCCGCGACCGTGTTGTCGAGATACTCGAAGCGACCGGGCTTTCTGCCGCCGATCTTGGTAAAAAAATCCATGAATTTTCGGGCGGGCAACGCCAGCGAATCGCTATCGCCCGCGCGCTGGTTCTCAAACCGCGTTACCTGATTCTCGACGAGCCAATCAGCGCGCTCGATGTTTCGATACAGGCGCAGATTCTGAACCTGCTTGCCGAATTAAAAAAACAGTACGGCTTTGCGGCGATTTTCATCACGCACGATCTTTCGATCGTACGCTGGTTTTCGGACCGCGTTGCCGTCATGTACCTTGGCCGCATCGTTGAAACCGCGCCCGCTGGGGTGATTTTCGAAAAAAGCCGGCACCCATACACGCAGGCGCTCGCGCTTTCAAAACTCGACATGGATGTGCATAAACGCGATTTTTATACCCTGCCGGGTGAGATTCCCTCGCCGGTCAACGCGCCGCCGGGTTGCCCTTTTGCGCCGCGCTGCACGCGCGTGCAGGCCGAATGCCAGAGGGCGTTTCCGCCGCTTTCGCAAAACGATGCGATGGCCGCTTTCCATTGTTTTAATCCGGTGGCGGCATAGGGTAGGGCATTCGAATCATGAGTGTAAAAATATTCTCAGAGCATGCGTTGCTGCAGGCGAAAATCACGCGCCTGCGCGATAAAAAAACACCGCACCGCGAATTCGTCGACAACATGGCCGATATCAGCACGATACTCTGCGCGCTGGTCAGCGCCGAGATTGAGACCGCGCCCGTAACTGTGCAGACACCGCTGATGCGGGCAAAAGGCGTAAAGATACGCCGGCCAACCGTGCTGGTGCCCATTCTGCGTGCCGGCTTAGGCATGCTCGAGGGTTTTCAGGCGCTTTTACCCGAGGCTGCCGTCGGCCATGTCGGCGTGGAGCGCGACCATAAAACGCTGAAGCCGAAATTCTATTATTACAAGACACCGCCGCTCAAGGGTGCCGAAGTCTGGGTTTTAGATCCGATGCTGGCAACCGGTGGTTCTCTCGAATTTGCGCTGACAAAGATCAAAGACTCTAAACCGTATACGATCCGCGCCGTCAGTGTATTGGCTTCCCCCGAGGGGATTGCCCACTTGCAGAAGAACCATCCCGATGTGCATTTCTATACCGCGGTGCTCGATGAAAAACTGAACAACAAGGGGTACATTCTGCCGGGTCTTGGCGACGCCGGCGACCGTTACTTCGGAACCTGATGTACAAGGCGGTTACGCGACAGGTCACGCTCAATAAGCTGCTCGACGAGCATGTGGTTTCGCGTTTCGAGCGGCTGAAAAGTATCCGTTTTTTATGCGCAAAGCGCGCGCTGCATCTGCGCGGCGTGATTCGCGAGGGCGACGAAAAAATTCTCGGCGTTATGAAGACGGGTGAGATTTATTTCGATTTTCAGTTGCTTAAAGAAGAGGTCACGGCGCACACCGTCAAGATGCGCATGGCGAAAGCGCGTTTCTTCAGCACGGGAAAACCCGATATGATCAAGCTCAGCAGCCGCTTTTCGCATAAGCTGCAAAACATCATTCTCTACCATTTGACGCGAGGCGATTCGCCGTTTTTTATGGTGAACCGCAAAAAACGTTTCGTCGGTTTCGATCTGAATTTTATTCTCATGCAGATTCCACCCGAGCTCGACGCGTTGGGGAAGATTAAAATCGTCAATGTCGCGTTCGAACCCCGGCGTATTGTCTGGTACCTCGATTCGAATCTCGTACTGCAGTCGCTCGTACAGATATTCAAACCCGACTATATCGAGATCGAGCAGATCGAAATGGAATCCGACGCGCAGAAATTACTGACGGATATTCATTTAGATTAGTATCACGATCTGATCCATTTTGCGTTTTTGTCTTCGCAGCATGTCGAAGCAGGGTATTTACGTTATGTTTCGACGCGCTCAGGGCTACATTATCAAAATTCCGACGGCATATCCGACCCGGGAATTTTTTTATCCGAAGTATCTGACATGATGAACATTTCGGCAAGATTGAAAACCGAAGTACCTGGCTGGTCGCGAAAATAACTCTGCACCTTGAGTCCGAGAAAGTAGAGTTCAAACCGGTTGTAACGCAACGGGTTTCTCAGGCGCAGATACGGCGGTATCACGACTTCGAATCTCTTCCAGCCATGGTAGTCGAGCGAGCAGACGAAAATTTCCTGCTGGATTTTGCTGGGCCCGCGGAACACCGCGAAGATCTGGTGCGCATGCCCCGCGCCGCGTACATAGAACGAAAAGATACGGTTACGGTCCGGCAAAAAAATTTCTTTTTTCGGTTTCAAATAGAGCACATCTTTGCCGGGGCGTTCGACATTCCAGCGGTATTCGATCGACTTACCTGCAGGCGCGAAATCGGGCTTCTTTTCGTTTCTATAGGTTTGGCGTACCAGTTCGCTATCGGCTTCGAACAGGGGCTTTATTTCGGTATTTTTTTCGGTCGTCGGATGCACCGCGACGGCGCGCGCACTGACCTGGTGCAGGTAGTTACGGTCGGGCGCGATCTGTTTGAGGTTGAAGTCCGTCACCAGCCGAAACGCAGTGACAGCATCGGGTTTCAGTCCATACCAGAACTCTTCGTGTTTTGTATTCGATCTCGCGTTTGCGTCGGGTTTTGCTACGCTCGGTTGGTTGGGTAACGTACCGGGTTTTACCGGGGTCGCACCAGGGGCGGGTTTGGCGGGCGGTTCGTCGTCGGGTAAGGCGCCCGGCTTCAGTGATTTGTTCGCCGGCGCGGCGAGTATACCGGCAACAGCGAGAAAAAACATGCTCATAACCGCTCGACGCCGTCTCCCGAAAAACACGAGGTGTTACAGTACCCGTGAATCCCCTCGAAAAGCTTTATTCGTTCGGCAACCGTATTCACCGCCGCATGACCAAACCCGTGCGTATACCGGGCACGAAGATTATCTCAATCGGCAATATCACGACCGGCGGTACCGGCAAAACCCCCGCGACGATCTATTTCTCGAAACTTTTGCGCGCCGAGTATCCGAATCAGGCGGTGCTCTCGCGCGGTTATGGCGGTAAACTCTCGCACGAGACCAATCTCTTGTCTGACGGTTTTCGGCTGCTCATGGACAGCGACGATTCGGGGGATGAACCCTACCTCATGGCGGTGAACCTGCCGGGGGTTAAAATCGCCGTCGGGCGCAACCGGCTCAAGAATGCGCAAAAACTCGTGCAAGAATCCGGCACAAGTCTTTTTCTTTTAGACGATGGTTTTCAGCATTACCGTATTGCCCGCGACGCCGACGTCGTGCTCATCGACGCGACGAATCCGTTTGGCAGTGGTAAGTTGCTGCCGCAGGGCATTCTGCGCGAGCCCGTCGAAAATCTCGCGCGCGCCTCGGCGATTGTGCTTACCAAAACCGATCTCGTCGAGCTTTCGAGGCTCGAGGAGTTACGCGAAAATATCCGCAAAATTTCCGGGCTTTCGCATATATTCATCAGCCGGCACGCGGCGAAAGGTCTCGTTAAAATTCCGCACGAGTACACGCCACAGCATCAGGGTAAAATCGAAAGTTTCGCGGTCTTGAAGCACGAGACGGTC
>JAFLED010000215.1 GCA_017302045.1 Spirochaetota bacterium | reverse complement strand
AGAGGTAAATCCGCCGCGTGCCGCGATGGCACGAAAACGGGTGAAACCGTGGGCGGTACAAGCCGAGACGCGCATACCGTCGACGAGAATCGCCGGTAAAATACCTGCGGGAAATATCGCCGCCGCGCGCAATTCGGTCGACGAGGCAAGGCTGACCAGCTGCGGTTCTTCGCCGATTTCGAGCATCGTCGTCGCAACCCGGTGCGGCAGGTTTTTGACACGGTTTAATACCGAACGCGCGCTGAAAAACGCCGACTTGGGATAAAAAGCGCGCAGGCGTTTTTGCAGAGCATTCAAAGCCCGTTCGGCGTCGACGCCCTGCAGAGCGGCATAGTGCGCATAGAGATCGAAACCCGTGAGACAGTGCAGGTGGCCCGGCAGATTTTCATGGCCGCCAATAACTAGTCGGGTAGCCTGGTAGGTTCTCACGATAAATTCTTTCAGCGCGACCTGCGCCGGTGCGACAGTTTGCCAGTTTTCGAGCGGGCGTTTCTGCGAAAAGAAATCTGACAGGCAGGGCAGATACTGCTCGGTGCTTTTGCGCAGTAGAACAGTGTGTGAGCTGCCGGCATGCCGCAGAACGGATTTTAGCTCCGTCTTGTAGGTGCCGGCGCAAACCGCATAATTGGTGTGTGCATTTGCCGAAAGCCAGGCACTTCTGAACTGTCCCGCATAAAAAACCAGGTTATCAAAATCGGCGTCGAGGAAACCGCAAAGCCGTGCGATTTCGTCATCCCCGAAAGCCCTGAGGCTGGGGGCCTGCAGGTTGAGGTATGAAAAATTTTTTCCGAGGGTTACGATACAGCTGTTGAGATCTGCCTTGAACGTTGCGGGCTTTTGCAGATGTTCCGTGAGAATTTTCGGTGGCTGCGCAAACGTCAGCAGCGGAAAAACAAACTGGTTCTGCGGGTCAGCGTCGATGAGCAGCGTTTTTTTACCGCTCAGCGACGCGATCTGTGCCGCATAGAAGATAGCGAAATTCGCGGCATCCATACCGGCAATGTCCGTCGTGATGTGCGTGATGTGTGCGGGAGTCAGGTCGCCTACGGTGGTATACCCCCATTCTGTGGCGGTCTGCAGATACGAGCGCAGCAGAGAGCGCCTCTCGATGAGAAATTGCGCCAGCGCCTCGCTCTTGATGTGTTCGCGGTGAGCCGATGGGATCGGTTCGTGTTTCTCCGTTGCTATAAACGGAACCGCACCCGCCAGATAGTTAAGTCCCGTCTCGTTGGAAAAAACCGCTGCCACGGTTTCTCCGGTAAGCGGTTCGTTTTGCCAGGGCAGAGCGCGTAATGCCACCAGCTCGTCGCGTTTTATCGCTGAAAAGAGCCGGGCGAAGTTCTCCATTAAATGGCGCGCAGCAGCGCAATCAGTTGTTTGCGATCATAGAGTTCGATGGGGCGTGACTGGATAAAAGCATGCGCCTGGCTCGAAAACTCCGAGGTACTGATACAGGCACCCTTATTGGCTCCCTTAGTGCGCATCTCTTCGTGCAGCTGCCGTACGGTGCGCTCGGGAATCATGTCCGTCGTGCGCAGAATATAAATCAGCCTGTTTGATTTTTTACTATTGCGGCGATTCCCTTCTTCTTCGGTTGCCAGAATATGCACTTCAGAATCGTCGATTACGTTTAGATCGACCACCTTGAAGGTCATCGCTTCGACAATAGCCCTAGTCTGCGCCTCGAACTTGCCAGGCGGCGCAATCATGAAGTCTTTGATGGTATCGTCGGTGCGGAACTCTTCGTAGGCTTTGAGTTTTTCCTGCACATCGCGGAACTTGGCGTTTACGTCGGTAATGCGCTCCCAGTTAGCGATCGCGGTGTGGAAGTCGCGTTTACGTTCGGCGCAGGCGGCGATCGCGTAACGCAGATTCAGTTCGAGATCAGAACCCTTGGGCGCCGTTAAAAGACCTTTCTCCAGCTCGACTTGCGCCGTCGGCAGTTGGCCCTTTTCCATCAGGCTTAATCCTTTTGCGAGCAACGAACGCCCCTTCAGGTTCTCGTCTTTGCTGGCAAGCTCGAACTCTTTGATGGCCCAGTCATAGTCTTTCTGGTTCTTCAGACACATGCCCAGATAATAATGCGCGCTGTGCAGATTGCCGTTTAGTTTTACCGCTTCTGTTAGTGCGAGTTTTGCATCGTTGATGTTGCCAAAATTGTATTCAATCGTGCCGATGTGCTGAAATGAATCGGCATGATTAGGCTTGAGTTTTGCGGATTGTTTGAAATACGGCAACGCCTTGTCGTTCAGCCCTGCGGTTTCAAAGAGAATCCCCACCTGGTAAAAATTTTCGTTATTCGAACCGTCGAGGCGGGTAAGAATCAGGTATTCTTTCTTAGCTTCATCGTAGTTGCGGTTTTGCATGTAAATTTTCGCGAGGCGCGAACGTACCGCAGCTTCTTTTACCTGCGGGCTCCATTTGCCGATCTTGATGACCTGCCGGTATTCGTTTGCCGCCGATTGCAGATCATTTTGTTTGCTGAACGCTTCACCCAAAAGAAAATGCAGATACGGGTCGCGTTCATTCTCTTCGATCATTTTTGTCAGCTTCGAGATCGCCGGCCCGACATGGCCCTGGCGTATCATTTCGGCCAGTTCTTCAACGCGTTTCGGAACCAGGTAAGTGCGTACAACGTAATACGCAAAAATGCCGATAACACCTGCAATACCGCCCAGGAGCAGTATACTGATTAAGTCATCCATTTTAAGAGTTTAGTTTTTCGCCAGCGGCAAGGCGCTGTTCTTTCAGACGTTTGTTTTCAATTTCGAGTTCTTTGATGCGCGTCAGCGCTTCTAATAGTTCATCGCGGCTCATCTTGGATACGCTCTCCGAGGCTTCTACAGTTTTTTTCGCGCTGATGAGTTCGTCGCGTGTCAGCCCTGAAAGTTGTTCGGATGCCCTACGTTCTTCGCGGGCTTCGATGAGTTCTACACGGCTGTATTCTATAATACGCTCGTACATCGAAACCATTTGTTCGAGTTGATTGATTTCTTCGTCGTTCAGCCGCACTACGGTTTCATACCCGCGCAGCGTCTGTCTCAGCGAGGCGTTTTCGCGCTTGAGGGCCTCAAGATCAGCGACATCCATGTAGAGTCTCGTAAGAGTAAGCGTTTTATTACGTCAAGCTTTAAGACGGCAGCCGTAAACGGTGGTATCGTTGCGCCTGAAATTCATGGCGGGGTTCAGGCGGATGGATAACCGTTCGAGAAAATCGGGCCGAAAAATACGGTTCAGCCGGCATTCATAGCCAGCGGCTCTGAAATCGGCCAGCTCTGCTGCCGAAAAATACATAAAACGAAAGACCTGAAACTTCTCAATTTTTTCAGCCCCGGCCTGCCCGAGTATTTCAGGCACGGTATTTGTGAAGCGGGGAGCTTTGCGGTTGAAGCCATAATAGGCCCACCGCCACGGATCTATACGGTGAACAAAACGTTCCCCTTCGAGTGTACCGGCATAGATCGCGCCGTCGACGCCGGCGCGTTGCTGCATCGTAAGCGCTACGGGCAGAATCAGCAATACGTTGACGGTCAGCAGAACCCGGTAAGAGATCCGCACCCAGCGCTGGTCGGCGAATGTTTCGAGACCCTTAAAAAGATAGATCGTCAGAATCGGCAACACCGGTATCACATAACGCTCGAGCTTAAACGCGATCGCCGAATGCGAAACCAGAAACGTAAGTAACAATACCGTGAGCCCCCCAAACCGTCGTGCCGCCGTAAGCATGGGGTACCAGAAAAAAAAGCAGAGAATCGGCAGGGGAAAAATAGCGAGAATTGCGGTGTACATGTACCACGGCATACTTCCGTAATTCTGTGCCTGTATGTGCTCAGCGAAGTTGTATTTAATGAACTCGATCGCCGTAGAGAACGGCAACTTCTTATTCGAGAGTTCAAGTAAGACCATGATGGCCGCGGTGAGTGCTCCGCCCAGTGCGAAAAACAGCAGAGCGCGCAGTTTTTTACCGCGCGGGATTACCCAGAGCAGCCAAGCCGCGAGCGCAAAGTACAGGGGCCCCAATGAGAAGCGGAAAAAAATTGCCGCTGAAAGATAGAATCCGGCGCCGATGAAGGCCTTGCCGGTCATGGCAAAGTCTTCGGCAGCGCCAATACCAAACTGGTGAGGTACGGCGCGTATGAGGTACAATATCGCAAAGGTGATGAGAATATAAGCAGGCCCGGAAATATCTGCGCTGTTGGTGAATATCGGCGCGAGCCACCACGTCGCCGCAAAAAAGGTCATGGCATTCCGCCACTTGGTTTCAAGTAACAGCGAACCGATGCGGTGTATCGCTACAACCTGTGTCAATGAGATTAGTCCCATGACGCCGTACGCAAAACTCATAAGAAAATCAGCGCGCTTTATTCCCAGAATGTACAGGGGCTTCATGAAATAGGCAAATGCCTGAGGTAAAATTTCAAAACGTAGTGTAGGTATCTCAGGTTTGGTTCCCTGCATCAGCAGGCGAAAAGCCGGATCAATCACGTTCTGGTAGTCGTCGATCGCAAAGGGGCCGTAATTCGAATACGCCGCGAGAGAGCGAATGAGAAATCCCAGCGTTAACGATACCGCCAGTGGATTGCGCTCAAAGATTTCATAGCAGCGGCGAAATAAAGTAATAAGCATGTCAGCGGGTGATGAGAAAGGTTCCCCACTGTGCGAAAAGGTTAGGTCTGAGGTAAATCTCTTTCCGGTTACGCACATAGCGCTCCGCGAGAATTTTATAACCCCGGTTGCGGCAGTATTCTTTAAAATCCTTGATGGTGAGCAGGTGCAGGTTCGGGCTCTCGTACCAGGCAAAGGGCAGCGAAGGCGTGACCGGCAGCTTGCCCTGAAAAAAAAACTGCAGGCGCGCCTTGATATAGGCGAAATTGGGAAATCCCACGATGAGCTTCTTGCCCACCCTGAGTGCGTCTTTAATCACGTCGTCGGGGTAACGCAGCTCTTGCAGCGCGTTATTCAGTATCACATAATCAAATGATCCGTCTTTGAAATCGGTGAGTCCGCTGTCGAGATCGCCGAGCAGCACGTTGATGCCGCGCTCGACGCACTCCATGATCTGTTCCTGGTCGATTTCGATACCCTGTGAACGTACATGCAGGTTCTCATTGAGCAGATACAAGAGCTCGCCGTCGCCGCAGCCCATATCCAATACACGGCTTCTGGGTTCTACGAGGCTCGAGATAATCCGGTAATCTATGCGATCCGAATCGATTTCCTGAAGGGGTATTTCCATGCGCCGTGATTAGTATATCAGCTCGTCGACACGCGAGAGAAAATGGCGCACGAGGTGCGATTGTTTTTCGGTTTCCACGAGAAACGAATCGTGGCCGTAGTTTGCTTCGATCTCAATATAAGAAACGGGCACGCCCGAGACCTTGCAGGCAGTAACGATTTCGAGCGACTGGTATGCGGGATAAAGCCAGTCGGATTTAAACGCGAGTACGAGAAGTTTTGCGTCGAGTTCGTAGAATTTTTCACTGAGATGTTTGCCCTCGGTGGCGTCGAACAGATCCATGGCTTTGCTGATATACAGATATGAATTCGCGTCAAAACGGCCGACGAAAAAGTCGCCGCGGTTGCGCAGGTAGCCTTCGACTTCGAAGTCGGCGTGAAACTTTGTGTTATCCTGGTCTGATTTCGTGCGGCGGCCGAACTTTTCAGCCATCGACTTCTCGCTCATGTAGGTGATATGACCGACCATACGCGCAACCGAAAGTCCGGCACGCGGAATCTCGTTGCCGTAAAAGTTGCCGTTGTTCCATTTCGGGTCTGCCATGATCGCCTGCCGCCCGACCTCGTTGAAAGCAATCTGTTGCGGCGAGTGGCGCGCCGTCGTCGCAATCGGTATCGCCGAACGTACGGCTTGCGGGTAACTGACGAGCCACTGCAAAACCTGCATGCCGCCCATCGAACCGCCGACTATCGAGTAGAGTTTTTCTATGCCCAGGTGATCGATCAGCTTTTTCTGCGCAGCGACCATGTCTTTGATCGTCACTTGCGGAAAATCGAGGGCGTAGGGTTTTCCTGTTGCGGGGTTCAGCGACGAAGGCCCCGTCGAGCCGGCGCAACCGCCAATGACATTAGAGCAGATGACGAAAAAGCGCTCGGTATCGATCGCCTTGCCCGGGCCGATCATGGTATCCCACCAGCCGGGGCGGGCGTCGCCGGCATGATAGAAGGCCGCATGCGCGTCCATCGAGAAGGCGTGTTCGATCAGAATCGCGTTGGTTTTGGCTGCGTTGAGCCGGCCATAGGTTTCGTATGCGATGTCGACGCGCGCGAGACTTTCGCCGTTTTCGAGCGTAAAATTCCCGAAGGAAAAAATCTGCGGTTCGACATAAACCTTATCGTTTAAGAGCGGCGCGGCACCCACGTATTCAACGCTTCGACGCGAAGGGCGTACAGGTTGTCATTAAA
>JAFLED010000214.1 GCA_017302045.1 Spirochaetota bacterium | reverse complement strand
AAACAACGAACTCGAACTTTATTCGCCTGACGCGATGGTCTTAACCCCGCGGCCAAAGCCTGCCGGTAAGACGGGTCTGCCTGCCGCGCTGCCCGAGCTGATGCAGTTTCGTAACGTGCGGATCATCACAAGCAGCACCGAGTAGCGGTTCGCTGGCTTTGGGTCAGGCGCTCAGCGCCAGGTAGCCCAGATCTTTCTTAAAGGCGATCTTTTTGCCGCGTGCGAGCTCATCGTAAATTTCGAAGAATGTGGTATTCGGTATTCTACCCACTTCATCGGCGGAGAATTTCTCTTTCAGCTCGTGTACGAAATACATTTCCATTTCGCCTTTGTTTTTAACTGCGAGGCGCCCGCGAAATTCGCAGTTAAAGAAGTACTTCACCTGTTCGTATGATTTCACCGAGATATTGATTTCAGCGGCGGTACCCGCGGCTTCCATACGCGAGGCGGTATTGACGGTATCTCCCCAGACATCATAGGCGAACTTGCTTTCGCCGATGACTCCGGCGACGAGCGGGCCGCTATGTATGCCGATGCGCAGTTCCCAGTAGGGCAGGTCCTGCGCGGCTTTGATTTCTTTCATCTGCTGCATAAAAGCCCTGATTTCGAGGGCAGCCAGCACACAGTCGAGCGCATGCGTCTTGTTTGCTGCGGGAATTCCCCCGGCGCACATATAAGAGTCACCAATGGTCTTGAGTTTCTCGAGTTTATAACGTTTTGCAACCTGGTCAAAATACGAGAAACAGTTATCGAGCTCGCGGATTAATTCTTCGGGTGACATCTTCTCAGCGATCTGCGTGAAGCCGACGAAGTCGGTAAAAAGCACGGTTGCGTCGGTGTAGAGTTGCGGCGCAACACGGCCGCTGTTCTTGAGCTCGTCGGCGATCGTATCAGGCAGCGTGTTTCTGAGCAGCTTATCGGATTTTTCGCGTTCGTTTTCGATAATGATACTTTTTTCCCAGCTGCGGCGGCGGATCGCGTTGATGAGATAACTCATGAGGTATGCCGCGACGCCGGCCGACATCAGGTTGAGCAGGTTATACTCGTGGTATGCAGTTTCGATTTTGACACCGCGCAATACCAGCATGGCAAAAAATGTGGCGAGCGAGGCCGTGATAATCGCGAAAGAATGGCGGATATCCAGCGGTACAAGTACGATGAGAACGAGCGCAAGTGAATAACCCGACATATAGACGGGTTCGGCTTCGACGCGGCCTGTGATGACTGCGGTCGCGAGTTCGAGGTAGCTCATGACCACGAGGCCGCCGAAATAGCCGCGTTTCGGGTTTCGGGAAAAATAATAATAGGCGAAAACGGTCACGCAGACCAGGGTTAATCCCACTCGTAACACCGGCAATATGGCTGCGTCGCCATGCAGCATCGTATCGTTTTTGATGAACAATAGCCACTGAAAAGAGCCCCAGATTGCGATGGCTGGTATGAGTTTCATCATCTGGCGCTCAAGCTCTTCACGGTAGGTGCGCGGGTATTCATGCAGTACCGTTGTTTCGTAGAGGCGCAAGAATGCCAAAGCGCGCAAGATGAGATTTTTTGCGCCTTGAACGGGGGCTTTTTTCTGCATAGGGTTTGGTCGGCGCACGCGGCGCCCTATTACAGAATTATTCTGAGAGCAGCCGTTTCATCATGGCGTCGCCGCTTGCAGCGTAACGCGCCGATTTGGTTTCAGCGATGGTGTCGCGTGCCCACACGACACCTTTCTCATCCATAAAAAAGATCACATCGTTCGGGCTGTAAGCAATGGGTACCCACGAAGGTTTGTCGCCGCGCGGGTCTTTATGCGCGCCGCTTTGCAGACAGGCATAGGCGCCAAAGAGCCAGTCATAACCTTCTTCACCGGGCGCATCGGCGACCACCAGGCCACCATAGACCGCATCGAAAGCTGTCACGCAGGCGTGGTGGGGATATCCCACTTTTTTGAGCGAGGCCGCGAGTTTGGTTTTATCGCCACGGGCTTTTGCCTTGAAGACCGGGTGGCGTTTTGCGAGCCGCTTCATGGCCGCCGCGCCGATCAGTGCCGTGAAATCAGGCGCCGGATTTATATCTGTTACGGGTTTGGTTTCTTTGGGGACGGGAAGCTTTGCAGCCTCTTTCAGCGCCGCCTTGTAGATAACCTTGAGTGCCTTGTCATCTTTTGTATCGGGAATGTTGAGGCTACTCAGCGTATAAAACGCCGCGTCTAAAACCGATTGACCTGCTTTTTCCCAGCCGCGGTCTTTTTTTGCGAACCACGCGAGGTTGCCTGCGGCGCCGCGGGCCCAGGCGAGCGAGCGGTCTTTTTCACGCTGTTCAAATTTCACACCTTCCTGGTGGCTGAGGTCTGCGGCGGCTTGAAGGGCTTTAGCGCTAACGTCACTTCCTTTGAGCCACGCCTCAACGAGCGCAAGTGCCGCTGTAGAGTGTTCAGGAATTTTGCGCCCGCGCGTGGCGTAGTCTGCAAACACCGTACGCACCACAGCGGCAAGAGCGAAGGTTTCGTGGCGGTGGTCGGGTTTCATGGTTCTTTGCGAAAGCGGTCGGGCAATATGCGTATACTCTCTTGTAGTTGAGCCGGTGTCGTGTCCAATACTTCGTTAAAGCCCTCGTCGAAAATCTCGCGGCGCAGCTTACCGGCTTCCATGAAGAATGTCTCGTAATAACGCCCGCCGCCCGTCGAAATTTTTTCACCCGCGACCAAGCGCGCCATGACCTCTTCGATCGTGGGCAACGGCAATGCCCTGCGGCGGGCATCTTCAGTTGCAGCGACTTTTGCGGCACGGCGCTGGTCGTCGATCTGCGGCAGAATCCATTGGGGCAGGGTATTGAGTTCGCTCGCTGAAGAAACGGTGCGTGAGCGCATGTCGCTCCCCACCCAGACCACAATGCGCACGGCACTTTCTTGCTGAAAGATGCCGATGCTGAGACCGGGTTCGTCGGCTTTTTTGAGCCAGGCTTCTGCAGGTACCGGCGTGCCGGGAAAGCCGGGAATCCAGGCGTCGAGACTCAGCGCGACAATAGCGTCGGCAATGGACAACGCATGAGGATTGGCTCTATGGTAGTTTGTAAAGGCGACCGTAATTTCTTCTTTGAGTTGCAGCCATTCACGCTGTGTCGACATGGGCCAGCCCTTATCCACGGGCAGCGACAATGTCAGGGAATGACCATGGTCGCGGATGAGCAGAGTATTTCTTCCTGCGCAGGCGATCGCCCTGACAGGCCAGTCGCCATCCGCTAATACCGTTTTCGTGCCTTTGCCCAGGCAGAGAAGAATCTCGTCGGTAAAAGTATCGAGCGCAGGCAGATCGCGCATTAGGGAACCTCTGAAAAAGAAAAAATTAGGAGCGCAAATGTCTGCATTTGCGCGCATTCACTCGTGCGTGCTTGTCACGCACATGACTTTTTCAGAGATTCCTTAGATTTTTTTGTAGCGCACCCCGGCAGTACCGCCCTTTTGTGTTTCAGACCAAAATACGGTGAAGCCCTGCGGCAAAGCCACGACACGCGGGTATGAGCCCGAGACCTGTGTGTCGGTGAGAATTTCTTCTTGTCGCCACTCATTACCACCATCGGGGGATATCCGCACTTTTACCATGCGGCGTTCGCCTTCAAACTCGTCCCAGACGGCAGCGAGACGATCGGCAGTACGCGCAATGTCTGGGTTGCGCGCGAATTTGCCACCGAGCCGCATTTTTCTCTCCCACTTGCCGGCGCCATTAGTCGCAGCAAAGTAAGTGCCCTGTTCTTTTTCATGGCCTGTCCAGGTCACGGCAAAGGCGGATTTCTTGCCTAGCGCAAGGCCGCCACCGGCATGCGGGCAGGCTTCGATTTGCCAGCCAAAATTATCGACGCTGCCTTCTTTCACCCAGCCGTCACGACGGCGCCGCGCCGTCGCCATGTCGCGCGGTTTCAGGGCACGGTACATGACAACGGGCTCACCCCCGGCGCTCACGGCAATACTGTTCCAGCAGCACTGGCAGGTGGCGGCGTCGATGGTTTCGACGGCCGACCATTTGCCGCCAGCAAAGGCGGCATAGCGCAGGCCCTTAACCTTGGCTTCGAGATCGAGCCAGACGAGATGGAATTTACCTTGGGCATCGGCTGTGAAGCCTGCAAAGCCCTGGTCGTCGGTGCGGTTTGCGGCCGTCGGGCCGGCGATGGCTTTCCAGCTCGTACCACCGTCTAAACTTTCGGCGAAGCGCAATGGGCCGCGGTTCATAAAACCCGTGCCCGCGACCTGCCAGAGTGCGACGACGTGGTTTGCATGCGCCGCGACACGCACGTCATTGGAGCGTTTCGAGATGATCTTTTCATTCGCGGCGCGTGGCAATTCGGTTTCGGCCGATTCACCGCCATTCTCGATGCGTTTATGCAACAATGCCTGGTGATCGCCGTGTTGCTTCAGAATGAGAAGGTGGATACGCTGGCCATCCGCCGCGACATCGAAACTCGCATCGCCTGTAACCTTGTCGTGTTTATGCGCGTGTACCTTCGAGCGCAGCAGGCGTATGCCGATGAGTGCCGCCGCAACCACGACGGTTACGGCGATGATGAGACCCGTGCGTGGGCGCATCATAGGCTGTATGACATGCCCCCGATGACGGAGAACGGCTCGCCGGGCACATAGCCGGGAAATGTGCCGGCCTGCAGCGAATTGTATGAAGCGATATCGGCATAACGCACATTCGTCAGGTTATGGATACGCGTGAAAACCCCGATGCGCTCGTTGACTTCATACTTCGCGCGAATATTGAAGATGCTGTGCCCAGGATAGATGGTCGTGTTGAGGTCGTCCATAAAGTAGCGGCCTAAATAGACCCACTCGGGGCTGATCTGTAAACCTTTTAGCGGCACAATTTTAAGGCTGATTGTACCGAAGATCGTCGGCGCCTGCGGTTGAAAATAGTTGTCGAGGGTTACGGTCGACGACGGCGTCCATGTAACGTATTTATGTTCGGCGTAGGTCACATTGCCGACGAACCACAGCATCTTCTTGAAAATCTCCGCTTCGAGGCCGATTTCGATACCTTTATGCGAAGTCGTACCCGCGTTTTGCGCTTCGGTGACACCGGGAGCAAGACTGACGCTGACAATATCATCACGCTTTTCTGCATAGAAACCTGTGACCTCGTATTGCAACCGTTCTTTCAGTGCCGCGCCCCTGACACCGATTTCAAAGCTGTCGATTTTGATCGGTTTGATGCCGATGGCAGAATTGGCGCTGCCTTGGCGAAACAGGTCGCTCTGCTGGGGCACACGAAAACCATGGCGGTAGCTCACGAAGACATTGAGCTCCGCAAAGAAGTCATACACGATACCGGCTTTGGGGGATAGGTGATCGAAGCTGGGCGAAGCATCGTCGGGACGGCGTGTATTGCCGGTCTGGATGACGCTCAGGTTATTTCTGTAAATGTAGCCCATATAATCATACCGTGCGCCGACCTGTAATTTCAGCTTGGGTGTCAGCGGCGATGATTCGAGCTGCACGAAGGGCGATGCCTGATAAAACTTAACGTCATAGTCGTACTGCAACGCGCCGGTTGTGTAGCTCGTGAAATAATCACCCGATTTCGTGGTTGTAACATTCCATTCGTTAAAGACACCCGGCGAATAATCGGCGTCAATGCCCGAAATCAGTTTCGAGTGAAAGAGCTGAATATCGAGCAGGTGTTTGAACAAGAGGCCCGCCGAGGCATTACGCAGATTATTTTCGCGCTGCGTTGTCTGCGCGCCGATATAGTTCGGCAATTGCCCCATCTCGTTGTAACGTCCGTAGAGAATGGCAGACAGCTTGTTGCCCTGGCTGATCTCGTAGTCGTACTGCGTTGAGACGCGTACTGCTTTAACGCGGCGGTAAGAGAACTGCATATAATTCGCCTGCGCATTATTGAGGTAATCCGCCTCGCGCAATGCCGCGGCGCCTGCCGATTGCTGGTCGATGTTCGACGCCGTCACCACCGTCTTGAACTTATGTTTGCCGAGGGAGGCATCCCACCGCAGCGTACCGCTCTGGCGTGAATATTTTGTGCCGTCGCGCCAGCCTTTCGAATCGGTCATATTGCCGTCGACACGCACAGCGTGGTCCCCGAACTTTTCGCCAGCCGAAGCCAACAGTCTTTTCCAGCCGAAACCGCCGTACTCAAAGCTCAGGTCGACCTCGCGGTCTTTGGTTACAGGGCGCGTGAGCACATTGACAACCCCGCCGAGCGCATCGCTACCATAGAGCGCAGAACCCGGGCCTTTAATGATTTCAATGCCGCCTGCCTGTGGGACGTTAATCTCAAACAGCGCATTGTGGTTAAAGAAGCCTGGCGAGCGCGTGGGCACACCGTCTTCAAGGTAGAGATAGACTGACCCTGTCGTGATCGGGTGGCGGATCATCGTCTGGTGACCCTCGCCGCTCGTCGTGTTCACGAACACGCCCGGTGACTG